>QKEI01000133.1 GCA_003251795.1 Candidatus Muproteobacteria bacterium | reverse complement strand
CACGGGCTAAGAGTGTTGTCGCGCGTCAGGCCGGCAGACAGGCGGTAAACTCTCCTTGGAGCACCTTTTCCTCACCGTGGCTGACGCTTACCGTGACATGGCGCTTTTTTCCGTGGCGGATTCTGGCGTGTGCCTCCGCGACGATGAGCTCATCGACCTTTACCGGCCTGGTGAACTGTACCTCGGCTGCTTGTAAAACCGCGCCCGCTTGATCTAGGGCCAGCATGGCGGCGCGATCGGCGACTGCGAATACGATTCCACCGCGCACGAACTCGGAGCCTGGCGAGGCCATGGCGCTGTTCGTCAGGAGCTCAACCCGGCTAAATCCTGGCGCCACGGTGACGACCGTGCCGGGTGCCGCGTCGGTTAACGAAGCGGCGTTATGTCCGCCGGTCGCGCCAGTCCCTGCATGGGCGATAGCAGCCTCCGCAGGGGATAGAAGTTCGTTATGTTGCATTGCAACATAGGATAGGGTTGCTGGCGAGGAATTGCAAGGGGCTGGCGGCACTAACGCTCCCTAGGCAACGTTGGTGGTTCAGCTATCGACGATGCCGCGGAATAAGGTGGTCAGGTAGGCACGACTTTCCAGCGAGGCTTCTACCGGGCGTTCAGGTGCATATATCTCCAACACCAAGGCAGCATCGACAGTCGCCAGAAATTCGGCAATGGCCGGGAAGTCCGCTGCGCCGGTACCCAGTGGTAGATGTTCACTAGTGTTGCCGCGATTGTCGTTGAGATGCAAATGACCGATATGCGGCCTTAGTACCACCAGCTCCTCTTGCAGTCCTTCACCGATGAAGGCGTGGCCGGTATCGAAGTTCACGCGCACATTAGGTCGGCCGATCGCGTCGATCATCGCTGCCAGTGATGCCGCTGTCGGTGCCGCTGTATGGCGGACATGCGCTTCGTTTTCGATGGTCAGCAGCAGTCCGGCATCTGCGGCGAGCTCCGCCCATTGCGCCAGCGTTTCGACTGCCCGTTGCCACCCGTCGCGTAGCAGCTGCGTGCGGTCAAAGCGAGAGGTCGCATATGGGTGGCCATGGCGCTCCAGTGTCGCCAGTTCCGAGACGATGCCCGGGTGGACACTGAGCAGCGGGCTCGACAGCGCCACCGCCGTGGCGATCGCATGTTTGATCATTTCGGCATTGGCGTGACGGGATTCTGGTGCGCGCGCCGCTGGATTGAGCGCGGCCTGGCCGTAAAAGGTGTAGCGCAGGCCTTCATTCTCGCCGATGGCGCAAAGCTCACGCAGCAACCGCTCGCTTCCTGGTCCGGGCCAAAAATCAAGCACATTACTTTGGATCTCAAGGCCGTCGAATGCGTGTGTGCTAGCGAAACGCGCGGCCTCGACCGGTCCCATCAGCGGCTGCAGTGTCCACGTACAGGCAAAGATACGCGGTTTCATTGCACTCGCTTGCGGCCAACCGAATGTTCTTCCGCCAGCGCTTGCTCCAAGACGGATAAGGCACCATCCATTTCCTCGTCGCTAATTACCAGCGGCGGTGATAACGTCAAATGTCGGCCTTCGGTAGCCGAAAGACACAAGCCCCCGGCAAGCGCACGATACATCACCGACTCCGCGATGTTTTCCACAAGTTCTACAGCCATCAACAGGCCACGGCCGCGTACGCCCCGTATCAATGGTTGAGTCGCGGCGATTTGCTCCAGGCGGGAGAGAGCACGAGCACCACCGCTGGCGGCCCGTTCGACCAAAGCTTCGTCCTCGATGATTTGCAGTGTAGTGAGTGCTGCGCGTGTAGTTATCGGATTTTTCTCGTGCGTGTAGTGTCCGGCGCGCAGCTCTGGCGCCACGTCGAGCGCCGGATTGGCGATAACAGCTGCAATGGGCACGACTGCGCCGCCTAGTGCTTTGCCGATAACGGTGATGTCTGGCACCACGGCAAAATGTTCACTAACAAACAACCTCCCAGTCTTGCCAAGCCCGGTCGCGATTTCATCGAAGATTAATAGTGCCCCATGGTGATCGCAAAGCTGACGCACTTGCGGCCAAAACCATTGCGGCGGTACGTGCGGCGTCGAACGTATCGGCTCGGCGATGACGGCGGCAATGTCATGCTCACGCGCAAAATTCTCCTCTAGGGCCTGCAGGCATGTCTGCGCCCAGGACTCGTGGTCCACCGACAGTGTGCTCGTATTGTTGGGGCGCCGATAAAATGGCGGTACGTGCAGCGCACCGGGCAGCAGCGGTCCGAGGCGCGGCGGGCGATCGTTTTCGCGTCCACCGACACTGATGGCGCCGAAGCCACTACCGTGATAAGAATCGTAAAAGGACAGGGTCTTGTAACGCCCAGTAACGAAGCGGACGAGCTTGAGCGCGATCTCGACGGCGTCCGATCCACCAGTCGCCAGCAAGACCCTACCAGGGGAGCCAGGCCAGAGCGCGGAGAGTTTCTCCGCCAGTGCCACTGCGGGCTCATCGGTGAAGCGACGCGGTGTGAACGGCAGCTCATCCAGCTGTTGTTTCATTGCGGCTATCAACCGCGGGTGACCGTAGCCGACGTGATGGCAGCTGTTGCCGTGGAAATCCATGTAGCGTTTGCCGTCTGCATCCTTGAGCCAGATCCCGTACGCACGGCTGATCGCCGATAGACAGGGCGTGGAGCCGCTTTGGTGGAGGTAAACCGCTGCGTCACGCTCGAGCAGCGCACGCGCTGATTTGCCGACATTGTGCGCCGACCAAGTTGAGCGGTTCACAGGATTCTCCTCGCCCGGCTCACGCGCGCCCCGCGGCTTGCGCACCCAGCCGCGCCCAGGCCGGCCCGTAACGTTCGAACGCCCACATGGCAGCCATTACCGCAAACACGAACACCAACAACGCCACACTGAGCGCACTGGCGATGCCATAGAAGGAACTGACTGCCGTATCGAGAATCGATTTTGCTGCCAGCTCGTTGCCAGGGCTGACCAGAAATATAATCGAAGAAAGGCTGGTCAAAGCCTCGACAAAAACAAACAATGTGCCGAGCAGCGCCGCGTGGCGCAGCATCGGTAGCGTTACTCGTACAAATCGCTGTACCAAAGAGGCCCCTAAGATCTCTGCCGCCTCGTCCACCGAGGCGTCGAGCCGCTGGAACATCGCCCGACCCGCTAATACGCCGACATAGATATGACCGAACAAGAGGTTCAACACCAAGATCGATCGGGTTCCCGTCAGGGCGAGCTCCTTTATGCCGAAGGGCAGATTAAAAGCGATGACGTAGCCGATACCGAATATCACCCCGGGCAGGATTGCCGGGGTAAGCGCGATGAAGCTCAACAAATTGCCGCCGAATGGGCGCAGCCGCTCCACCACAAAGGCGGTAACCAGGCCGAGCAAACCACCGATCGGAGCGGCCATCGCGGCTACTTGCACGCTTTTCCAAACTACCGAGATGCCATGTTCCTCGGACACAAATCCGGCGACGCCGCTGCCAGTGGTGTAATGGGTGAAGGTGAAGGTATTGTCGACCCCCCAGATCTTGATGAACGACGCGACCACGATCGTGCCGTAGAGCACCAGGATCAGCGTCAGCACGGTCACGGCCACGGTCGTGATCAGCACGCGCGCGGGGAGCGGTACGACCAGTTCCGGTGCCGCGGTTGCCGAATCCATGGTGTGATAGCGCTTGCGACGGCCGACACTCTCGAGCAAAAAGTAAATAGAGAGCGCCGGTACGATCATCCACATCGCCAGTGCGGCGGAGAGCTTGGTATTCTGGAAACCAATCATCTCGTCGTACAGCAAACCCGCTAGGTTTGGCAGATCGCGCCCGATGACCAGCGGGTTGCCGAAATCCGTCATGGCAAGGATGAAAACGAGGATTACCGTGCGCCGGATTCCCGGCATCGACAACGGCAGGGAGATGCGCGTGAACACCTGCCACGGGCTGGCCCCCTGGCTGGCCGCCGCCTCCTCGACGTGTCCGTCGTGCTTGGACAGCACGTTATCCATGATGATGAATGCGGGCGGCAGAAAGCTGAACAATTGCGCGACGATGACGCCGCCCAGTCCGTAGAGGTTGGTCTCGCCAGCATCGATCCAACCAAGCGTATCTTCGAGAAAACCCTTGGTGAAGGCGCCGTTGCGGCCGAACAGCAGAATGGCCGCGGTCGCGATCATAACCGGCGGCGACACCAGCGGAATCAGCGTGCCGTAGCGTACGCCATCGGGCCATGGCACCGCGCGCCGATTGACACCGTAGGAAAGGGCAAAAGCTAACGCAGTGGTGAGCACGCAGCTGATCAGCGACAGCAGCACGCTATTTCTGGCTGCCTTCTGGATGCGCGCCTCCTCGAACACGCTGAAATAGTGTTTAAAACCGAAGCCTTCGTGCACGCCGGTACGCAACTGGTTAAACTCCTTGGGGGACAGCTCCGACTTGATCTTGAACGCGAGCGGGATGCGCTTGTGCAGCATGACAAAAGCTATCGGGTACTGCTGCTCGAGCTGGGCTTGTCTGTCGGGAGCGAGGGCCGCGACCGTGCGCTCGGCGGCCGCGATCTGATCGTCATACGTGGCCTTGCGGTCCCAGGACACTTTCTCGCCGATCAGCTCGAGCGAGGCGGCGATCGCTTCCATACGGTCCTGTTGCCGGGCTGAGCGCAGCCAGCGTTGCACGGTCTGCTCACGCGTTTCGTTAGCAAGATGGGCGAGCGCTTTCTGCGTCATGGAACGGAGCTCGAATACCGACATCGGCTTCTCTACCACGAAGCTCTCGAACAGCACCGCTCCCAGCGGATAGGCAATGAATACGATCAGCAACAGCGCGACAATGACCGTCACCACATAGCCCGCGAAGTGTCGCATCATGGCACGTCACCCACAGGCTGTTCCCGGTCTGGGGCAAAGACCATGGCGCTGCCGGGCCGAATGACCCAGGCTACCTCGTCGTAGACCTGCAGTCCTTGCGCCAACCAGTCGGTGGTGGGCATGTCGATAAGGAGCTCGCTGCCTGCAGCGGTCCGCACCGTGACCCGCACGCTTTGGCCGAGAAAGGAAAACGCCGCCAACTTGCCCCGTGGCGAATCCGTGTGCGGTTGCGGCCGCGACAGACCGATATGCTCCGGGCGTGCGCAGACCGTGCAGCGTTTCAACCCAATCACCGCTTCCGGTACCTGTGTCTCCAGCACATGACCTTCAACTTCCACCTGCCCGCTGCCTAATGGGCGTCCACTCAGGTGATTGCTGGTACCGATGAAATCGGCTACGAAACGAGTGACCGGCTTGAGATAAACATCCATCGGCGTTCCGACCTGCAGGATGCGTCCGGCATCCATCACGGCGATACGATCGGAGATAGACAGGGCCTCTTCCTGGTCATGCGTCACATAAACCGTGGTAATACCGAGGCGATCGGCCACACCGCGGATCTCCGTGCGCAGGTGAGCGCGGATCTTGGCATCCAGCGCAGCGAGCGGCTCGTCCAACAACAGGATAGAAGGGCTGGGCGCTAATGCACGGGCGAGTGCGACGCGTTGCTGTTGGCCACCGGAGAGCTCGTGTGGATAACGGTATTCCATGCCACTGAGGCGCGTGAGCTCACAAAGCTCGCGCACGCGCTCGGCAATCTCGACCTTGGAGCGGCCGCGAATGCTGAGCGAGAAGCCGATGTTTTGTGCAACGGTATGGGTCGGGAACAGCGCATAGGATTGAAACACAAAACCAAGGCCACGTTTGCTCGGCGCTAATGTGCCGATGCTGGTGCCATTAAGCATGAGCTCGCCGGCATCCGGGCGCGTGAAGCCGGCAATGATTCGCAGCAGCGTAGTCTTGCCGCAGCCGCTTGCTCCAAGCAGAGTTACAAACTCGCCTGAGGCAATGTCGAGCGACACGTTATCAAGAGCGGTAATGCGACCAAAGCTCTTGGTGATGCCGCGAATACTCAGTTGCGCCACGCCGCTTCGCCGATCCGCAAGCTAGGCTCGCACGCATGCGCGCGGGCCCCTTGCCAGCTCTTCCGGAGTTGCAAGCTTTACTTCTTGCCTTCGTACTTAGCTGCCCACTGCCGCTTGAACTCGTTGGCATCGAGCGGCCGACGCATTTTCCAGAGATAGACTGTTTTCATGTCGACACTGCCGTAGCCCGGTACGGCGGTAGCACCGACGTAGGGATCGAACACCTTGGCGGCCTCCTCGCTGAACAACCAGTCGAGGAATACTTTACCTTCCTTCGCGTGTGGCGCGCCCGCAAGCAGGCCCGCACCCTCCAATACATTGGGTGAAATCCTGCCAATCACCATGTCGACGCCGACGCCAGCGCGCACCTGCTGAATTAGCGCGGTGTCGTAACTGAGGCCGATGACGGTTTCGCCGCGACCGGCCTGGCGGGCAGCGGCGCTACCGCTTTCGTTGTATTGAAAGATGTTCTGGTGCAGGTTGTCGATAAAATTCCAGCCGAATGCATCGACTAGCGTGCTCATTATACTAAGACCGGTCCCCGACTTAGTGGGCGCTGCGATGGTAATCTGTCCTTTATAGACGGGCTTGATCAGATCCTCCCAGGTTACCGGCATCGGCAGGTTCTTTTCCTTGAGCTTCTTGGTATTTACGGCAAGACCCATGACCGTGGCGTTGTGCGCCACCCAAAACCCGTCGGGATCCCTGAACTCGGGTCCGATTTTGCTGCCCTTGGGGTCGTAGGGTTCCAGCGCACCGGCGGCCTTCAGCTGTTCCAGCGCAATGGTGTTGACCATCCAGATCACGTCGGCCTGCGGATTGGCCTTCTCAGCGATGGCGCGCTCCGTCATCGGCCCGGTAGAGCCGTTCACGGCCTTGACGTTGATTTCGGGGTGCTTTTTCTTGAACGCCTCCATGATCTTCTTTTCGATCTCAGGATTGGACGCCGTGTAAAGTACCAACTCGGCGGCGCCAGCTGGCATTGCCAGCAACAGGGATAGGCCGGCGATCAGTCCGGCGAGCACGGTATTTGACGCTCTAGACGGGTTTTTCATCTTTGACTCCTCCTAGTGAAAGGCATTGGTACCGGCCAGTTAGGGATTATGGAAACACGTTCTTACAGCAATATCACACCCACATTTTCCGGTTAGAGAAGTTTCTGGCAATTCCAAATTGCTTAGGATTATATTTAGTTTTTCTAAACCTTTCAGAATCAGCTATGGCGCGCCGTTTACCGCCATTAACATGGCTACGTGCGTTCGAGGCAGCTGCACGGCATCTCAGTATCACACGTGCCGCCGAGGAACTGCAGGTAACCCCGGCAGTCGTGAGCCAGCACGTGAGCGCGTTGGAAAGGCACCTTGGCGTTGAGCTTTTCCGCCGCGTACGGCAAAGACTGTTCCTCACTGACAAGGGAGCGGCCTATCTGTCGAAGCTTACGGAGGCATTCGATCTAATCGCGCTTGGGACGCGCGAGCTCTATGCTGCCGAAGAGCGAGAAACGCTAACGATCCGCGTTCCATCCTCGTTCTCGATCCAATGGTTAGCGCCAAAACTCGACAGATTCCATGCCCGCTATCCGCGCATCGTCATTCGTCTTTCCGCTCTTGGCCGCGAAACCGACTTTGCTAGAGAGGAGATCGATCTGGAAATTCGCAATGGCGCTGGCAAATGGCCGGGTGTCGTATCGATCTTGCTTCTGGAGGAGGAAGTCTTTCCTGTTTGTAGTGCCCAGTTGCTCAGTGGGCCGCACGCTTTGCGTTCGCCGGAGGATCTCAGGCATCATCAATTGCTGCACGTGAACGGTTACCGTGAGGACTGGCGCATGTGGTTTGCAGCCGCGGGCGTGGATTTTCCAGAGATGCAACGCGGTGACTTGTTCGATCAATCTGTGATGGCTATCCAGGCTGCCGTCAATGGGTTAGGTATAGCCTTGGGTCGAACATCACTAGTTGCCAATGAGCTGGCAACAGGACGCCTGATGGCGCCGTTCGATATCGTGCTGCCGGGCGAAGACGCGTACTGGATTACCTATCCCCACTCCGCAGCGGGGCGTCCGAGCCTCATCGCCTTTCGCGACTGGTTACTCGAAGAGGCGCACACTGCTAAGAGTGTTTCACGTCCAGTTACCGTCTAGGTCGAGCTGCTCACAGTTTCTGCCGGTGACGCGCGTCGCAGCAAGCGCGCGAGCGGAACCGTGACTAACACCACGATGCCGATGATCGCCAGGGTGAACGATACGCCGACACGATCGCTCATGATGCCGTAGAGCACCGGGGCCGCTACGGCGGCGGCGCTGCCCAAGGTATAGATCAGGCCGAACGCGCGTGCGCGCCGCTCCGGTGTTACCAGCTCGGCGACGTTCCCGTAAAGCACGGAGGAGGTGCCGTTCAGCGCTACGCCGATTATTGGCAACAGCACTAGCCCTAGGGTCAACGGCAGCGCCAGCAACAACAGGATGCTCAAACCAGTAACGAGCTCGGTAACAACGACCGTGCGGATAATTCCAAGTCGTTCGGCGAGCACGCCGCAAAGAAACTTGCCCGCGGCGCCGCCGGCGAACACCAGCGTGAGGGCGACACCGAGTGTGTCCACAGAAGCGCCCTTGGCAGTCAACAGGAACGGTGCGAACGTGAGGAATGCTGTCCGAGTGGCGTCGTCGATGACAAAGATGCTCGCCAGGATCTGGAATGCCCGCCGATCGCGGATACCCCAGCCGCCGCGCGCGAGCACTGCTTGCCCGTGCGCAGGGACATTGATATGCGTTTGCCCGCGTCGCAATGCTGCCAGGAGCAGCAAGACGACGGGTGCGACCAGCAGCGCGGTGCCGGCGTAACCCACGGTCACCCAGCGCCAGTGCATCAATGTAAGAAGGAACGCGGTAACGGCGGGGAAAATAAGCTTGCCTATGTCACCGCTGAAATTGTAGATACCGATCGCTGCCCGAATCGATGGCCCTTCATAAGTGCGGGCTACCAGCGAGGAGGCCAGTGGATGTTGCGTGCTCGAGCCGCAGCCGACCAGAAACAAACAGACGGCCAGCAGCAGGAATCCGCTGGCAGCGGCGCCGAGCACGAGATAGGCGACGCCGACGATGACCGTTCCCGCTGCCAACAACAGGCTTTCACCCCAACGCTCCGCCAGCACGCCCGCGGGTATTTGCAGACTCGCCATGGCTGCGGTGTAAGCGGCGCGCAGCATGCCCACCTGTGTCAACGTCAGGGTGAACTCAGCCTGCCAAACTGGTAGCAAGAGATAAAGCGAAGCGCTGAAGCCGTCGTGCAGCACATGCGCCGCGCTGGCGACGAGGAGTGTTGCGCGACGGCGCGAGGGCTCGTTCATGTATTGCGCATGCTGGTCAGCGCGTGCCCCGTAACAATGCACAATGCTGGAACGTTAC
>QKEI01000071.1 GCA_003251795.1 Candidatus Muproteobacteria bacterium | reverse complement strand
AACCGCAGCTGAAACGCTAGCTGGAGCGAGCGTGGCACGTAACCACATCATTCTCAAGTTCCTGTTGCTGTCGGCAGTAGCGCATACCTTTGCCTTGGCGTCCTGGCCGACGCATGAGCCGCCGAAAATGCCCATCAGCGCCACGTTATCGGTTGGCTTCGCTGCGCTTGAGCCGGCAGCTCCATCACCGACCTCGGCGACCTCGGCGAAGGCAAAATCCTCACAGCCGACAAACAACGCCGGCAGCGATTAGCAAAACTAAGTCCACACCTACGGTCAGACCGGAACGGGTTCCCGCCAAGCGGCATGACGTCCAGCGACGGACCACCTCTACAGTAGCGACTGCAGCGACGCGTGGCGCACAGCGCTCCGAGACGGTTATCGCCAAGCCAGGCCAGACGCAGCAAACGAGCAAGGCCCCGCCGCACAAGCTCGTGGAGACTGGTGCGCCGGTGACTGCCCGTCCGTGGGAATCTGCCCCCGTACAACACTACTCAGCCGAAGACCAGATACGAACTGCGAACACCGTAGCGGCGCTCCTGCACCAACAACAACAGCGCCCGACGCCACTCCCAACAGGGGTACGTAATACAATCAACACGAGTGAGGCGGCGCGCGCCTTGATCCGTGGCCACCTAGAGACCGACTTATCGCGTTATTTCTCCTATCCGCCGATGGCACGGCAGCGTGGTTGGCAGGGGCATGTGCGCGTGGCGTTCACCGTGCAGCCTGATGGTCAGCTAACCGATGCGCGGATTACGCGCAGCTCCGGGTATCATGTTTTGGATGCATCAGCGCTCGAAGCGCTGCACAGGGTGGGCCGGCTGCCGCAGGCGCGTGAATGGCTGCACGGTCAGGCGCTACCCATGGAGTTGCCCGTGATCTACCGATTGGAGAACTGAAACCATGGGACATCGGCTGTCGAAGATATACACGCGCACCGGCGATGACGGTACCACCGGTCTCGGCGACGGCACACGCGTATCTAAGGACAGTCTGCGGGTGGATGCCTACGGCACAATCGACGAGCTCAACAGTGTCCTCGGTCTGCTGCTTACTTACGAGGTGCCAGAAGATATTCGCGACTGCCTGATACGGGTACAACACCGTCTATTCGATCTTGGTGGCGAGCTTTGCATTCCCGGACATCAGGCGATAAATGACGAGGATGTCAGCGCGCTCGAGCTGATCTTGGACAGCCTCAATGACAATTTGACACCGCTGAAGGAGTTCATACTTCCGGGTGGCTCTGCCGCGGCGGCCGTGTGCCACGTAGCGCGCACGGTGTGCCGGCGTGCCGAGCGACGCGTCGTCACTCTGGCACAAACAGAGACAGTAGCGACACCGGTACTTCGTTACCTAAACCGCTTATCCGATCTGCTGTTCGTCATAGCGCGCGTGCTGAACCAGAGGGCCGGCGTTAGCGACGTGCTGTGGCAACACGATCGTAATGAGACCGCAGACTAATGTGGATTGCGCGCCTGATCGAGCGCGACGCATAAGTGCTCAGCGCCGTCGAGCACGCGTGGCGTATGGCGGGCGATCTCGTCATAGGGAATAAGAAAGAGGTTTCCTTTACGTACCGCTTGCAGCTGCGGCCACTTGCGCCAGCCGGCCAGCGCTTGTGAGTCCTTTGCGCCAGCGGCGACGATCGCTAGCGGCTGCGCTTGCAGCACCGCTTCAACGCCGACCCTCGGCACCAGAATAGGTAGATCGGTGAAGACGTTGACACCGCCACATAAGCGGATGACAGCGCTTATCAGATGAGCGCCATTGATCGTCATCAGCGGCTCACTCCAAACCTGGTAGAAAACGGTTACCGGGGAGCGTTGTGCATACTTCGATTGCAAGCTGCGATAGCGCTCACGAAAAAGCCAACTAGCCTGGCGCGCAACTTCGGCGTTGCCGGTCAACAACCCGAGGCGCTCGATGTTGCTCGCGATATCTTCTATCTTGCGCGGCTCGGACAGGAAAACCGTCATGTTTGACTGGAGGATATGATCGAGCACCCAGGAAGGGTTGCCGCTTTGCCATGCCACTATCAGGTCCGGACGCAGCGCCGCGATTCTCTCGAGATCGATCCCGTTAGCATTGCCGATGCGTGGGACCCGTTTCGCGTCCTCGGGGTAATCGCTGTACTCCGGTGTACCGACGATCAAGGCACCAGCGCCGGCGGCAAATAGCAACTCTGTGACGTGCGGCGCAAGGCTGACAATGCGCTGTGCTGGCCTTGGAACGCTCACCCGCCGTCCGGCATCGTCTTGCACCACTATCACCGCATGCGCGAGCGGTGCAAGCATCAGGTGCAAGAACAACACCAGGCACGAGGCGCGCGCCCCTGGCCCGGATATCAGACCCGCGCTCCGTATCAGGAGCTTCTTACCCGCGGAGGTTGCGAATTCGAGAACGGATACCGGCACATCAGCCCAGCGCACCGACCAGCACCACCAACACCGCTATACCCAGCCAAAATAGCAGTACACGTGACAGCAGCGCTGCCGCCCGGCGCACATGATCGGCCTCCGGTACACTGCCCTCCGGTCTGCGGCAAGTCCTCGCACATGAGTAACTGCAGCGCCCCCAAGCCGGATGCCAACAATGATGCCGGGCTATCGCCCGAAGAGGCCTTTAGTTGGTAACGCCAACAGCGCAACGCGTCCTCGAAGCTGCCCATGAGCGCATAGCTGAACGCGGTGATACGTATTGGCAGCCAGCCGATGATTTCGTTCAGGCGCGTGGTGGCCCAGGCCAATTCGCCCGTGCCCTCTTCGCCCGAACGCCAGTGCTCATCGAGCAGTGTGGCGAAACGCTGTAGTACGGCGAATACGGGTCCCAGCAAGATGAACCAGAAGAGCGGAGCAATAACTGCCGCGTAGCCTTGCATGAGTACAGCCTCAACGGTTGCACGCGCAATACCAACCTCGCTCGCCTCTGTGGCATCTGTCCCCGAGAGTAAGCGCAAGTTCTCATTGGCCACCGGCACGTCACCGACTTTCAAAGCATCGCCTGCAGCCGCCGCACGGTCGAGCAGCCGATACAGGTCGAGCGTCCAGGAAAGCACAATGACATCGAAAGCGAAACGCAGGACCCAGGCGAGCTCTCCTAAAGCAAAGCGGACCAAGAGCACCAGCAGTACTGGCGGCAGCACCACGAGTGCCAACGCCACCAAGCCCTGCGAGCGACTCGCACCCGATCGCCGCTGCGCCACCGTGTCCGCCCAACGTCGGCACCATCCCGCAGCGTCGATACGCAAAGTTTCCGGCGTGTAGCGATCGAGCGCGATCGCCAAGAGCACGGCACAGACAATTTCAAACACCGTGAAGTGACCTTTGGTAAATGGACAGCGGGTAATCTAACGGGGCGTGACTGCGTATTGCAAGCGCGTCAGTCAAAGCGCTTCTAAGTAACGCTTCCAGTCAAAAAGCGGTCCCGGGTCGGATTTGCGGCCGGCAGCGATATCGCAGTGACCGTAGATGCGTTCACGGGTAATGTTCGGGTAAGTGGCCATCAACGCTTTAGTTACGTTCGTCAATACCTCATACTGAGCCACTTCAAACGGGACATCATCCGTTCCTTCGAGTTCGATACCCACAGAGAAATCGTTCACGCGCGTACGTCCTTCGCAACTCGATTGGCCAGCATGCCAAGCGCGCAGATGAAAGGGTACGAACTGCACGATCCCCCCGTCACGGCGAATAAGCAGGTGCGCTGAGACCTCGAGATCGTGAATATCGTGAAAGGCTGGATGTCCATTGGGATCGAGGCAATTGCAAAATAGCTGCTCGATGGCGACGCCGCCGAACTCACCAGGAGGTAGACTGATCGCGTGAATCACCAAGACATCGATGCCAGAACCCGCAGGACGGGCATCGCAGTTTGGCGAAGGCACAAACCGCACCGCCCTCAACAAACCGCTATGCGCATCGATTTCAAACATTGGACTTCCTGCATGCGTTCGGATTATTACATTATCGGCTGCCATATCGGCATCGCATCATTGCTAGCGCTGCCACTCGTCGCTATGCTACAGGTTCATCTTTAGTGTCGGTACCCTCGACCGCTGTGACTATGGCACCACGTGACCAGCTATTGTTATCCATCGCCCTCACACTCGCGCTGGCAACCCATGCGTACGGTGTGAAGCTTTATAAGTGGACCGATGAAGATGGTCGCGTAACCTACCAGGATCGCCCGCCGCCGCCAGCCCGAGGGAACGTCGAAGAAAAGGATATCGACCCGAATCAAAACAGGGCAGACAGCTTTGTGCCTCCGCCAAGCAACACTAGCAATCCGTCCGCCGCTGGTCGCCGAAACGCTGCCGATGGAGTGGATACGCCTGCCAGCCGTGCCGCCGCTGCTCGACGGCATCGGCGCACGGTCCAAGGGGGTGGTGCAACCGACTCCGGCGGAACGAGTCCCGGGGGGCCGCCGGCCCCGCCGGCACCGCCCGCAAGCGTCCCTGCAGGAACTGGCGGGGGTTAAGTCGGGCAAGCCTGTACTCGTAGCCGCGCGGCGGACTCGT
>QKEI01000008.1 GCA_003251795.1 Candidatus Muproteobacteria bacterium | reverse complement strand
GCGTTGATAGTTCGGCGGCGCATCGAGGCTGGCGAGCTCCACCGTGCCAGCCAGGCGCAGACCCATTTCCATCGACGTCGCGCCAAACTTGTACTCGGGAAACAATACCGGCAAGTCGAGTTCAACATTGGAGCGCGGGATCACTACATGGTAGCCACGTTCGGTGTCGAGCGGCACGGGGCTGCCGAGATCGGCGGCGATGCGACGCGACCAAGCGCCGAAGGCGACGACCACGGCATCGCCGCTATACTGTTCGCTATCGGTATGCACCGTTACATTGCTTGCGTTCGCCTCAACGGCAGTGACCAGCGTCCGTCTGAACCGCCCGCCGCGACGCAGCAGGTCCTGCACCAAGACTTGCACTAAACGCAGCGGATTGACGGTGTGCGCACAATCCGGGAGCAGCGTCGCGCGCTTGATGCTCGGAGCGAGCGCCGGTACGATCTCGCGCGCCTCGTCTCCCGTAAGCTCCTGCATCGTCACACCGTGCTGACGTCGCAGCGCCCGCTCAGCGGCGTCGCCTGCGTAGTTCTCCTCGGACTCGTAAGGATGGAGCAAACCGTTACTACGCACGACATCGCGCCCCTCGACTTGATCGAGCAACGCCCGATAGGCCTCCAGCGTATGCTGCTGCAACGCCGCCAAAGCGGCAGCGCTTGCTGCGAGCTTGGGCGGGCGGGCGCTGGCGGCAAAACGCACGAGCCAGGGCAGCAGGCGCGGCAGATAACGCCAGCGGATAGATAGTGGCCCGAGCGGATCGAACAGCATCTTTGCGAGCTTGCGCGGGGTCGCGTGCGAGGCGAGCGGCACCACCGAGTAACGGGCAATAATGCCCGCGTTGCCGAAGGAACAGCCTTGTCCGGGATCATCGCGATCGATCAGCGTGACCGCGTGCCCGTCGCGCTGCAGAGAGAGCGCGCTCGCCGCACCGACGATACCGGCACCCAGAACCAGAACCTTGCTCGGTTTCAGATTCAATCTCCGCGGTGGCGTGCAGTGGCCGTATACAGCACCGGAGCCTTCCTCTACCATACGCGGCCATGCTGAAAACGCATCGCACTTTACCAGAGACCCAGTCACATGAGTAAGCCGGGGAAGCGCAACGGCGGTCGCGTGTTGGCGGATCAGCTGCGCATTCACGGCGCAACGCGCATCTTCTGTGTACCGGGTGAAAGCTATCTCGCCCTACTTGACGCGTTCTACGATATACCCGAGGTCGCATTGACCGTGTGTCGCCACGAAAGCGGGGCGGCCATGATGGCAGACGCCTACGGTAAGCTGACCGGACAACCGGGCATCTGCCTGGTGACTCGCGGCCCGGGCGCGACCAACGCTAGCGCCGGCGTGCATATTGCCTACCAGGATTCTACGCCCTTGGTCCTGCTGATCGGCCAAGTGGCGCGCGGTACCGTCGATCGTGAGGCGTTCCAGGAGATCGATTTCCGGCGCATGTATGGTCAACTCGCAAAATGGGTCGCGCAGATCGACGATGCCCGACGCATCCCGGAATATATGAGCCACGCGTTTTACACCGCCACCGCCGGGCGCCAGGGTCCAGTGGTGCTCGCACTACCGGAGGATATGCTGAGTGACGTGGTCGAGGTCGACGATGCCGAGCCCTATCGGCGCGTCGAGGCACACCCGGGCGCCGCCGATCTTGCGCAACTGCGCGAGCTGCTGATGCAGTGCACCCAGCCGCTAATGATTCTCGGCGGCAGCGGCTGGACGCCGCAGGCCTGTGCCGACATCAAGACATTTGCTGAAGCCAACAGTCTGCCAGTAGGTGCCGCTTTCCGTTGCCAGCACCTGTTCGATAACACCCATTCGAACTACGTTGGCGACATCGGTATCGGTATCAACCCGGAGCTTGCGCGGCGCGTACGCGAGACGGATTTATTACTGGTTGTCGGTGCCCGCCTCGGTGAGATGACCACCAGCGGTTATACCCTGGTCGATATTCCCAAACCAAAGCAAACGCTGGTGCACGTCTATGCGGGCGCCGAGGAACTCGGTCGCGTCTACCAACCGACACTCGCGATTAATGCCAGCATGCCGACGTTCGCCGCTGGTGCCCGCGCCCTCGAGCCGGTCGATTCCGTCGCCTGGCAGGCATGGACTTCGGAGGGTCACGCAGCGTATCTCGCCAACATCGTGCCGCAACACGGACCAGGCGATCTGCAACTGGCGGAGGTGGTGTTGTGGTTGCGCGAACATCTACCCGCTGACGCGATCATCACCAACGGCGCCGGCAACTACACCGCCTGGGTGCATCGCTTCTATCAATATCGAACGTTTGGCTCACAGCTCGCGCCCACATCGGGTTCCATGGGGTACGGCCTACCAGCGGCGGTCGCCGCCAAGGCATTGCATCCGCAGCGCACCGTTGTTTGCTTTGCGGGCGATGGTTGTTACCTCATGACTAGCCAGGAGTTGGCCACCGCGGTGCAATACCGACTCAATGTCATCATCCTCGTCGTCAACAACAGCATGTACGGCACCATCCGCATGCACCAAGAACGTGAGTTCCCCGGGCGTGTTATCGGCACGGATCTGCGCAATCCAGACTTCGTGGCGCTTGCCAAAGCCTACGGTGCCCATGGCGAGCGTGTTGAGCGTACCACCGACTTTCCCACTGCCTTCGAGCGGGCACTGTCTGCAGGAACACCAGCATTACTGGAACTGCGCATCGATCCTGAGGCCATTACGCCGCGGACCACTCTGAGCGCAATTCGTAACCGCGCCCGTCCTTGACGACGCGCAACGAACGTTATGGCGGCACTGCTTTTTATCAGTCCCCAGGATGCATCCGGTGTTTGGCCCGAAGCGCTCGCGCGCGCTATGCCGGCGATCGAAGTGCGTGTCTGGCCCGAAGCGGGGGACCGAGCGGACATCGAGTACGCCGTCGTGTGGAAGCCGCCGGCCGATTCACTGCGCGCGTTGCCTAACCTCAGGGCGATATTTTCTCTCGGCGCGGGCGTCGACTATCTATTCACCAACACCGAGTTGCCCGAAGACGTGCCGCTGGTGCGGCTGATCGACCCGGCCTTGACCGAAGGTATGACAGAATACGTGCTTTACCACGTACTGCACTATCACCGATACATGTGCGAGTACCAAGCGCAGCAGCGCCAACGCGTGTGGCGCGAGTTGCCACAGGTACGCCCCGGCGACCGCACTATCGGCATCATGGGCCTCGGCGTGATCGGTGGCGATGCCGCTGCCAAGCTGGCGCTGCTCGGGTTCAGCGTTGCCGGCTGGAGCCGCAGCGCCAAACGGCTGCCGCAGGTACGCAGTTTTTTCGGCTGCGACCAGCTGGACGCCTTTCTGGGACGCAGCGAGATCCTCGCGTGCGTGCTACCGCTGACACCGGAGACCGAAGGTATCCTTAACAAGGATACATTGGCCGCCTTACCGCGCGGCGCTTGTGTTATCAGCGCCGGGCGCGGTGGCCATATGATCGAAGAAGACTTGCTCGCCGCCCTGGACAGCGGGCATATCGCTGGCGCCACGCTCGACGTGTTTCACTCGGAGCCTTTGCCGGTCGAGCATCCGTTCTGGACACACCCTAAGATCACCGTCACACCGCACGTTGCCAGCATCACCAATCCTTTTACGGCATCGACGCAGGTCGCGGACAATATACGACGGATACAACAGGGCGAAGCCCTGATCGGCGTCGTCGACCGGCAACGCAGATATTAAGGTAGAGAAAAGGAGGCATTATGGTGGCGTATTGGATGGTAACCATGCATGTCACCGACCCGAAGGCCTACGAAGAGTACAAGAAGCGCACCCCGGCGGCTTTGGCGAAATACGGTGGCAAATTCCTCGCCCGGGGCGGCCGTGCACAGACCGTCGAAGGCAGGAATCTCGGTGAACGTGCCGTGCTCATCGAATTCCCGAGCTACGAGCAGGCAATGAAATGCTTTGACTCGCCCGAGTACCAGGAGGCAAAGGGCTTTCGTGCCGGTGCCGCCGAGGCGCAGATCGTGATTGTGGAAGGAACTCAGTAGCAAGTTACAAGTGCACGTAGCAAAGGGACCGATGTGGTGCTATTGCATGCCACTCTGAAAATCGGTTAGTTTGTCCGCATTGAACCTGAGGAGCATTGAGCGTCGATTTCGAGCGCCCGTTCACGACGATTCGGATAATTTCATTGGCCAAGAGGGTCGCGCCCCAATTCGGTTTTCCTATCAGTGGGCTTTAGAGACAGCCGAGACCGCAGTGCATGCGCACCAGCGCGCTTTCGTTGCTTCGCCTAGCTAAAGAAAGATCACAGTCCATGACGCACGCTGACATCATTGATGTTCGGGGCCTCTCTCTCAACGCGGCCAGCTCCGCAGCTGTTGAGCGTTTCGACGCCCTTATTGATGACCTCTACTACTACCGCTTGGGGGTACTGGATCGCTTAGACGCACTGTTGCAAGAGTTTCCGGAGTTTGTCCTTGCTCATGTACTCAAGGGCTATTCTCTCATGACCGAAGGTACGCTCGACGCCCACCCCAAGGCACGGGCATACCTGCTGCAGGCGGAGGCTTTGCCTACCAATCCCCGGGAGCGTTTGCACCAAGAAGCCTTGCGTGCCTGGATTGCGCAAGATTTTTCCGCTCGCGCGGCAGCCTGGGAACAGATCCTGGTCGACTGGCCATTAGACTTGCTGGCTTTGCGTCAATATACGGGTACGCTTTTTTGGACCGGTGACAAACGACATCAAGCCGAAGTGACCGCGGGAGTGGCTAGCCATTGGGGCCCCCAAAGGCCCGGTTATGGGCACTTTCTTTCGGCTCATGCCTTCGCAATGGAGGAGGTCGGCCAGTACGAAGTGGCCGAACGTTGCGCCCGCGAGGCACTGGCTTTGCAGCCACAAGACCTTTGGGCTTTGCATGGATTGGCCCATGTGTTTGAGATGCAAGGTCGTGTCCAAGAGGGCGTCGAGCTGCTCAGCGATGCGGCGCGATTTCTTAATGACTACAACCTGTTTCGGGGCCACCTGTGGTGGCATTTGAGCTTATTTAAGTTTTCGCAGGGCCGTTTCGACGAGGTTCTCGATCTGTTTGACCGCGAAGTTTATCCGCAGTCGTCAACCTTTTACCTCGACGTTCAGAACGGCGCTTCGTTGCTGGCGCGCCTGGAGTTCCAGGGCGTCGACGTCGGGCTGGCGCGCTGGGAGCGCTTGGCGCAAGCCTCGTTGCTAAGCGCTACGCAAAGCACAATATGGTTTACTTCCATGCATCACGTTATGGCGCTGATGCGTAGCGGGCGGGAATCAGCAGTACAGTCCACGCTCGATTACCTGAGCTCTGCAGGGAAGAGCTCCACACAGGCGGCGCTGGCGCATGAGCTTGCCCAAGCCGCGGCGGCTTTTTACCAAGACAAGCCCCGCGAGGCGCTTGAGCGGATGCTGGCCGTACGTCAGCGCCACGGTGAGCTCGGTGCGAGCCATGCCCAACAAGACCTCTATGACCAGATCATGGTCATGGCTGCCTTGCAGCTAGGCGATTTACCTCGCGTGCGTCAGCTGCTCAAGGCGCGCCTGAGCACGCGCATTTGGGACGCAGCGACGTGGCAAGCTTACGAAAGCCGCTCGCGCCATGTCGACGAGGCTCATGACGCTGCGGCGGTGCGCGCCGCGCTGCGCTGGGACATGAACTAGCCGCGTCAACTCCTATTGCGACGCGCGAAACCTAATCAGCGCCCTGCGGCGCGCCGCAAAGTAAGCCTTGCTGGTCGATCTAAAGAACTTCGGCCAACGCATCGAGCACCGCATTGGGCTGCTCATCGAGCATCGCGTGACCGCTATCACGGATGACCCGCGTGCGCGCGTCGGCAATGGCGCTGGCGAGCTTCCGTCCGGCCGATGGCGGCGTCATGATGTCACGATCGCCGATAATGACTAGAGTCGGGCACGTGACGCATGCGGCATGCGCCGATCCTTCCGTGTAATCATTGCACGCCTTCAGATCGGCGTAGATCACACCCGGTGCCGCCTGCTCCCAAAGCCGTAACGCCGAACCCGTCTTCCATAGACCCGGCGCACCGACCCCACCGATCTGGCCCGCTTGGCTATGGCCCCAGATGTTGAGCATATCGATGGCGCCGTGCGCGTTTGCTTGCGCGGCGGCTAACAGACGTTCATGTACCGGCATCGGCGCCGACGAGCCAATCAACACCAACGCCCGGGCCCGCGCGGGATGGCGTCCGGCCGCTGCCAGCGTAACGAGCGAGCCCATGCTGTGACCAACGAAGGCGCCTTGCGTAAGACCGACGGCCTCCAACACCGCCACGAGCCAGTCGCCCATCGCCTCGATTGTCTCAAGCGGGGGACCTTCAGAGCGGCCGTGCCCCGGCAGATCGACCGCCAGCACGTTGCGCCCATGACGCGCGAAGTAACGCATGGGCAGCGGCCACACACTGTGATCTAACCCGGCACCATGAACGAACAGAATGGAGGCGCGCCCCGGATCGAGCACCTTACCCTCGGTGGCAGCGAATGCCGCCTTGCCATTGATCTTGACCTCCATGGTGTCAGCTCTTTTGCGAGGCGTGTAGGGCGCGGCTAAGGTCGTCGAGCAGATCATCGGCATCTTCGAGCCCAATCGAGAGTCGCACTAGGCCCTCGGAGATGCCCGCTGCGCGTAAGGCATCTGCATCCATGCGGTGGTGCGTGGTGCTTGCCGGATGGATCACGAGCGATTTTGCATCTCCTATGTTGGCGAGGTGCGAGAATACCCGCAGATTTTCAATGAAGCGCTGACCGGAAGCGCGCCCGCCACGGATACCGAAGCTCAATACCGCGCCGCACCCACGCGGCAGCAACTGCTTGGCGAGGGCATGGTCCGGATGCTCTGGCAGCTCCGGATAGTTCACCCACTCGACACTGGCGGTTGTGCTTAGAAAGGCCACAATCTTGCGCGTGTTGTCGATGTGTCGCTGCATGCGCACAGAAAGCGTCTCCACGCCTTGCAGCAGGTGAAACGCGGTGCTTGGACTCATGCAGGCACCGAAATCGCGGATGCCTTCACGCCGCGCGCGAGTGATATAAGCCGCCGGCCCGAACTCCTCGACGAAATCGAGACCGTGAAAGCCTTCGTAGGGCTCGGTCAGGGTGGGGAACTTGCCCGAGGCCTCCCAGTCGAAGCGCCCCCCATCGACCACGACGCCGCCGAGGGCGATGCCGTGACCACCCAAGAACTTGGTAAGCGAATGGAATACCAGATCGGCCCCGAGCTCGAACGGTCGGCATAGAAAAGGCGTGGTCACCGTCGAGTCCACCAGCAGCGGCACGCCGGCCGTATGCGCAACCTCGGCGATCGCCGGAATGTTCAACACCTCCATGCCGGGATTGCCGATTGTCTCGCCGAATAGCAGACGCGTGTTCGGGCGGATGGCGTCGGCAAACGCCTGCGGTGCGCGCGGGTCGACGAAAGTAGTTGTAATGCCGAAGCGCGGCAAGGTGTAGGCGAGCAGATTGTGCGAACCGCCGTAAAGCGAGCGTGACGAAACGATATGATCACCCGCGCCGAGAATGGTGGCGATCGCCAGATGCATCGCCGCCTGACCGCTGGCGGTGCAAACGGCGCCGACGCCGCCTTCGAGCGCGGCGATGCGCTCCTCCAGTACCGCGTTGGTGGGATTGGAAATGCGCGAGTACACGTGTCCTGCGCGTTCGATGTTGAACAGCCCGGCGGCGTAATCAGTATCGCGAAACACGAACGACGCGGTCTGATAGATGGGTACCGCGCGCGCTCCCGTGGTTGCATCTGGTTGCTGGCCTGCGTGCAGGCTCAATGTATCGAAACGGGGATACTTGGGATCAGCCATAGCCGGGTCTCCTACACTCGTGGCGCTACGATACACAGGACAGCCATATGTTCAAAGGCCATGATCGCGGCCGTCACTCGGCGACACTGCCAGCGGGGCGAACGCGTTGCGCCCGTCGTTCGGAGAACGCATCGAAACTGTAGATAGCAAGTGCCACCCAGATAAAAAGAAAAGTAACGAAGTGCGCCCACGTGAAAGGCTCGTAGTAGAAAACCACGGCGAGCAGAAAATTGAGCGATGGCGCCACGTATTGCATAAGGCCGAGCGTGGACAGACGCAACCGCCGAGCACCTTGCAAGAAGCAGAACAGCGGTATCGCGGTCATGAGGCCAGTACCGGCGAGCAACAGGTCCGTGGCGAGGTCGCTGCGGCCAAAGGCACCGTTCCCATGGAGCGCTAGAACAACGAGAAACGCCAGTGCAAGCGGCGTCAGCAAGATCGTCTCGACGGTGAGCCCAACCATGGCGTCGATGGCCGCCTTCTTGCGCAACAGCCCATAAAAACCAAACAACAGCGCGAGGGATAGCGCAATCCAGGGGAACACTCCGAGGGCCACAATCAAGTTGAGCACGCCGATGCTGGCCAGCGCGACCGCCACACCCTGACGCAGGTTCAGGCGCTCCTGCAGAAACAGCATGCCGAGCAACACGTTGATGAGCGGGTTGATGTAATAGCCTAGGCTCGCCTCGAGCAAGCGGTCATTCTGAATCGACCAGATGTAGATCAACCAGTTCCCGGAAACGAGGAGGGCAGTAACGCTCAGGAATAGCAGACGCCGCGCGTCGCGCAACTCAGCAAGCAGCAGGCGTCCGCGCCGCTTCAGCAGCGAGGCCAAGCAAAGCAGTATCACGGCCCAAACGACGCGATGCGCCACTACCTCCAGCGCGGGCACGTGTCCGATCAGCCTGAAGTAGATCGGCGCCAAACCCCAGATCCCAAAGGCGGCCAAGGCATACAAGATACCGGCCAGACCGGTATCCGCGCGTACGGGGGAGCCCGTGGCCTCTGGAGGGGGATTTGCCATGAGGCGGCATTATAGGCGGCTTCAGGGCACGAGGGTGGGTGCTAGCAGCGGACTCAACGAGCTGCTAGTAATATAGAATTAACATTAAAAATATTCTACAAGTTACTTATTATTATAAGTATTCTTCTCTAATCGGCTTTCAGGAAACGCCTTACGGCGCCTGAGGTCGCGACCTCACCCGAAGCACTGTAGGCCTCATGGTTCTCCTCGATCTCGTTTAGCTTGTAGCGATAGTTAACCATCAGGCCTGCCGAGTGCCGCAGGCCTTTCGGCGACGTGTCGCCCAGCCAATTGACCCGTTCAATGCGGGCCCCGTTACTCAGATGGAAATGTGCCACCCGGTCCAGGGCACGATTGTTGCGCTTCTCCTGGGCCAAGTAGCGGGCACAGAGGCGCATCAGCGGGCCCTTGAGCGCCTGGGTGACTTGTTTATCAAGGTACCAATCCGGCGAAGCAAGCAGCTCCTGCACGCTGCCCTTGCGACTGTCCGCCGTAAACAGCGCTTTTACGGCGTCCTGCTCGCTCTTGCTGAGGAGATCGCTTTCATGGTCGGCCAGCACGGTGTCCAGATAACGCCGCAGCCCCGGGATCGGCGACAGCGTCGCGAAGGTC
>QKEI01000114.1 GCA_003251795.1 Candidatus Muproteobacteria bacterium | reverse complement strand
TGTTTCGCTACTCAGCCTTGATGTTCAATGCGCACCGTATCCATTTCGATTACCCTTTTACCACCGAGGTAGAGGGATATCGCGGCCTGCTGGTGCACGGACCACTCACCGCAACTCTGTTGGTCGAGGCCGCCAAGCGCAACGTGCGACGTGATTTGGCCTCGTTTCGCTACCGCGGGCTGGCGCCGTTATTCAACGAAGAACCGATCACGCTCGCGGGTAGCAACACTGAGCAGAAAAACGAGACGGAGTTGTGGGCTGCGGGTCCGAGCGGAGTGGTCGCCATGCAGGGCGCGGTCAGTTGGCGAAAGTGAGCGCGGCCATGGAAGACGCACTCAGCCACTCAGCAAAATCACTTGCTCACTTGCAAGATTCAGCTCGACGTCGGCACCGATGTTGTGTGGAGCTTCGCCGCGTCTGTGGGAATCCTCGACCAAGATCACCGTGTCACCGACCGACACGGCGTAGCGAATCGTACTCCCCAGAAACTCACGATGTCGTACTGCACCTTTGATCGTCACTTTGCCTTGCTGCTGCCGTGCAGCACCGGCCGATTGAATCACCACGCTCTGCGGCCGAAACATGACGCTATGCTCACCCGCGCCGTCGCCTTTGACGGCGTGCAGTTGCCCTGGCTTCAAGGGTATCTCGATGCCACTGCCTGAGCGAAAAACAGTCTGGCCCTTTTTCTCCGAGAGCGTGCCGTCGATAAAGTTGGCAGTGCCGAGGAAACTAGCGACAAAACGATTTGTCGGATTGTCGTAGAGCTCGGCCGGTGTTCCTACCTGTTGAATGACACCCGCCTCCATGACGGCGATGCGATCGGCAGTGGTATTAGCTTCCTCCTGGTCGTGAGTAACGAAGATAGTGGTCAAAGCGAGCTTGCGCTGCAACTCCAATAGCTCCTGGCGCATCTGCACACGCAGCTTTGCGTCCAGGTTGGACAGGGGCTCATCAAGCAGCAGCACCTGCGGTTCCACGACGATAGTGCGGGCAAGTGCGACGCGTTGCTGCTGACCGCCAGAGAGCTGCGACGGCCGTCGTTCGCCAAGCTCGAGTAAACCGACAAGCTCGAGCGCCGCGTCCACGCGTTGCCGGATCTCGGGTCGTGGTAGGCGCCGTTCCTCGAGCCCGAAGGCGACGTTTCTGCGCACAGTCAGGTGCGGCCACAGCGCGTAGCTCTGAAACACCATCCCAACATTGCGCTTCCAGGGTGGAAGATCCGTAACATCCTCGGTACCGATGCGTATACGACCGGACTGGGCCTTGCCGAACCCGGCAATCAGGCGTAGCAACGTGGTCTTGCCGCAACCTGAGGGACCGAGGAAGGTGAAGAACTCGCCCGGCTCGATCTCGAGCGTCACGTCCTTCAATACATGATTGTTGCCGAAATAGAGATTGACGTTGTCGATGCTAACGCCGGCGAGCTGTCCCGTCATTGCTCTGTCTCCGCAGTTGCAACGTTGCTAGTATTCATCTGCAAGGCCGCGGGCCCTCTGTCCACGCTCAATAATCCGGTGGGAAAGATAGGTGGCGACGCCAACGATCAATACCGCGATCATACCGAGTGCGGCACCTGGACCCCTACCCGCCGCGGTTTGCATGAATACATAAAGCCCATATGCCAAAGGGGCATCCGATTCTCTCGACACGAGCATGATGGTTGCAGAAAGCTCGACCGCCGCCGTGGCAAAACTGGTGACAAAGCCGGCGATAATACCGCCCACCATTAGCGGTACAACGATGCGCCTTACCGTCGCTAGCTTGCCGGCGCCCAGATTCTCGGCGGCCTCCTCCAGCGCCACACTAAGCTGTTGCAGCGCCGCCGTGCAGGCGCGCAGAGCGTAGGGTAAGCGGCGCACCGACAGTGCAATCACCAACATCACCCACCAACTGGCGAGCGGCTGGCCGCTCCATGGCAATGGCACACCAAAAAAAGTGCGCAAATAACCGATGCCGAGCACGACGCCAGGCACCGCCAGCGCTGCCATAGCCGCGTAGTCGAGCCACTCGCGTCCGGCGATCTTGGTACGCAACACCAGATAGGCGATGGCCGTCCCGATCGTCACGTCGATGAGCGCCGCCAATGACGCATAAAGCAATGTATTAGTGATGAATTGCGGTGACTGTGCGAAGACCTCTTGGTAATGGTCGATGGTATAGCCGTCGGGCAGTACGCTGAACGACCATATAGTGCCAAAAGAAAGCAGTGTCAGACCGATGTGCGGCGATAGCACGAGCAACAGAATAAACGCGATAACCCCGTAGGACAGCACTTTCTCCCAGGGTCGCATCTGCCGCTTTGCCAGGCCGCCGCCACCACGTTGCTCGGTCGAGTAGTCTTTACCTCTTAGAGCCAGTGCGGCAACCCACATGGCCAATAGTGAGAAACCGACCAGGATCACCGAAATGACGTAGCCCATGGGGTCAGTGATGCCGATCGAGGAGATCCTGAGATAGGCCTGTGGTGCCAACAAGTTGTTCACATTCAACAACAGCGGCGTGCCCAGGTCGTCGAACACCTTGATAAAAACCAGTGAGGCACCGGCGATGTAACCCGGCATTGCCAATGGAAAGACGATGCGCCGAAACAAACGGAGACCGGAGGCACCAAGGGTTTGTGCCGACTCCTCCATGGCGCGGTCAATATTGTTGAGGCTGGCCGAGAGATTAATGAGAATAAACGGAAAGTAGTGGATGCTCTCGACGAAAATAACACCGTTCAGCCCCTCCATGAACGGGATGTTGATACCGAACCACTCATCAAGCAGCAGATTGATGCTGCCATTACTGCCAAACAGCAGCTGCATCGCCACGGCGCCGACAAACGGGGGCATGATCAGCGGTATGATGCCCAACGTCTGCACAACAATAGCGCCGCGGAACTCAAAACGAGTCGTGAAATACGCCAGCGGCATCGCGAACGCTGTCGCAACGAGCACCGACATAGCTGCGACGTAGAGCGAGTTCCAGAAGGCCTCACGGAATAGCGAGGTATTGAAAAAATCCTGGAAGTTAACCAATGTGAAGGTGCCGGTGCCAGGCGTCTGGAAGGCGACGAAGATCACCTGCACTACCGGCACTACTAGGAACAGCAGCAAGAACGTCGCGATAAGCAACGCGACCGCTCGCTGGCCCCAGTGTGTGGTCATCGAGATTTTCCGTAACGAGAAACAACAAGCGGGCCCGGGTCACCCCGGGCCCGCTTGCCAGATGGATTACCGCGCCATCAGCAACGCTTGCTCGGCCTTCGCCAGGGCTTGCGCATAATTCTTCCTAATGAAGTTGTCCCATTGCTCCTCGACCTCTGCCTGGCGCTTGGGGAGCACGTCAGCTTTCTTCTTACGTTTCTTCTTGAAGATGCCGGCGAAGGACGGATCAGAAGCCTGCGCCTCAGTCACCGGTACCGCCGCCACTAGGGCTTGCGCCTCACTAACAAGCGCGGCCACCTTATCATCTCCCGGCCTGTTGGCAGCCGCCGCCTGTGCTTTCTGGATGGCACGCGTCACCGCCTGTAGGTCGTCGAGTCGGTATGTGACCATGACGTCGAACAGCGAGTTGACGACATTGTAGCGCTTCTTCGAAAGGTCAACGTCGAACTTGACCGCGGCCCCGATCGACTTGTCTTTAAAAGGATTAGGAAAACCGGCGGGGGCCATAGCATACGTAGCCGGATTTACCGGCAAGCGCATAATCTTTGGATCGAGCAACGTTTTCTGGCCCTCCGGTGACAACAAGAACTCGATAAACGCAGCAGCTGCCTGCGAATGCGGCGCGTTCTTGATGATGCCGACGTTGGCTGGCACCAGAGTAGTCACCGTAGGATAAACGAACTCGACCGGAAAACCGGAAGCCATCGACGACAAGCCGAAGAAATCGATGACGATACCGTAACCGAACTCACCGCTGTTGACACCGTCCGGAACACCGAAGCTTCTCTCGGTTACGGTCTTCAAATTACCGCCGATCTCCTTCCAAAGCGCCCAGCCTTTCTCCCAGCCTTCGCCCTGCAATATGGTTTCCACGGTCAGGTGCGTGGTGCCGGAGCGTGAGGGTGCCGACATACCCACGTGTCCGTGATAGATGGGTTTCGCCAGGTCGGCCCATTCTTTCGCTGGCGGCAGTTTCTTCGCCTTGATGTAGCGCGTGTTCCACATGATCCCGTAACCCGCGGCAGCGAAACCGCTGTAGTAGCCATCAGGATCGTTGATCGGATAGGCGCCGACCTTCTCGGGAATTCCCTGGGCTTTCGGCGTGTACTTTTGCAGCAGACCGTCGCCCTTTAGCACCTCGAACGCATCCGGAGCCGAGGCCCAAAAGATATCCGAGTTGTTGTTGGCTGCCGTCTCCTGAACGTACTTGATGCCGGCGGTGGTCTTCTTGCTTAGAATCTCCACCTTCACGCCGGGGTTGCGTTTTTCAAACTCAGTCTTGAACTTGCCGGTGAGGTCCTTGGGGAATGAGGTCACGACTACGAGCTTGTCCTCTAGCGCCTGTGACGTTATCGGCGCTGCCACAAGACCCAGTGTCACCGCACAGAACAAGGCTGCGCGTAGCACAGAATTACAGCTACTCATGACGATTCTCCTCCACGTGGTTATGATTTCACAGGGATCCAAACAAGGGTCCAATTCGATGGTACGCGCTATGCGCGCGGCGCTCAAGCGAGTGACCCGTTATTACCGCCCCGGTCCTTGTCAGGGCCGAACGCAGGATGACAGAATGGCCCACGGTCTAGGAGATATCTGAGGGGAGAATCGCAAAATGTTAAAGATCCTGGGGAGAAATAACTCATCGAACGTACAAAAGGTGCTCTGGTGCTGCGACGAGCTCGGGCTCAAGTATGAACGCGAAGACGTGGGCGGATCGTTCGGTCGCAATCGCGATCCGGAGTACCTAGCGCTCAATCCCAACGGCCTGGTGCCGACCATCATTGACGACGACTTTGTGCTGTGGGAGTCAAACAGCATCATTCGTTACCTTGCCGCCAAGCACGGTAACGGCACGCTCTATCCAACCGACCTGCAGACGAGAGCCATGGGTGAACGTTGGATGGACTGGCAACTGAGCGTACTTGGACCAGCCATCATGCCGATCTTCGTCGGTCTTATTCGTACCCCGCCGGAGAAGCGCGACCAGGCAGCCATCGCTGCGGCGCGCGATAAGTCGGCGACAGCACTGAAAATGCTCGACGGTTTTCTTGGGCGCAGCGACTATGTCGCCGGCGCTTCCTTCACGGTTGGCGACATCCCGGTGGGCATCACCACCTACCGTTGGTACACATTCGAAATCGAGCGCGAGGATCTTCCCAATCTCAAGCGCTGGTACGAGCGCTTGAGCACCCGCCCAGGCTTCAAGAAGCACGTAATGATAGGTATGAGTTAGCTAGAGCGCGAGCGCTTCCGCCATGGCGTCGCAAAGGTAGGCGATGTTGCCCGTGGTGATGCCGGCAACATTCATGCGTCCACCCGTTACCATATAGACACTCTTTTGCTCACGCAGGAACCTGACCTGGGTATCGGTGAGGCCGCTGTAAGAAAACATGCCCTTTTGGCGACTGATGAACGAGAAATCCCCGGCGACCTTGCGCTTGCGCAAACCTTCGACCAGCGCCGCGCGCATCGCCTTGATGCGCTCGCGCATCTGCGTGACTTCGGACTCCCACTGCTTGCGCAGCGCGGCATCGCGCAATACCGTTTCGACCACCTGCCCACCGTGTGCCGGTGGGTTGGAGTAATTCACGCGAATGATACGTTTTACCTGGCTGAGCACCGCCTCGGCAACATCCGTTGAACCCGTGACAAGGGTCAGGGCTCCGGCGCGTTCCTGATAGAGACCGAAGTTTTTGGAAAAGGAGCTACTCACCACGAGCTCGGCGCCGTTGGCGAGAAACAGGGCCAGCGGCGCACGATCCTGCTCCAATCCCGAGCCGAACCCTTGGTAGGCAAAGTCGAGGAAAGGCATCCAACGCTGCCGCCGGGCAATCGTCGCGATCTCCTGCCACTGCTCGTGCGAGGGATCCACGCCCGTCGGGTTGTGGCAGCATACGTGCAGCAATACCACGTCATCGCCTGGAATCCGCAGCAGGTCGCTGCGCATACGCTCGAAGTCGAGCACCTTATTGGCTGCATCATAATAGGTATAAGTGTGCACCCCGAACCCGGCGGCTTCGAACACACCGCGGTGGTTGGCCCACGTCGGTTCGCTTATCCAAATGCGGGCCTTGGGCAACGCCTGATGCAGAAAATCGGCGCCGACCCGCAATGCCGCCGTGCCTCCGGGGGTATGGACTGTTCTGGCGCGCCCGCTGGCAATGATCGGGTGTTGTTCGCCAAACAACAACTCCTGCGCGAGTCTGGCATAAATGGGCGAGCCACCGATCGGCAGATAGGCCTTGGTGGTTTCTTGCTCCAACATCACTCGCTCCGCGGCACGCACACAATCCAGTATCGGCGTGTTTCCTTGATCATCCTTATATACGCCGGCGCCCAGATTGATTTTCTTCGGATTTTGATCCTGCTCGTAGGCCTCGGTAAGCCCTAGAATGGCATCGGCTGGCGCCGAGTTAACAGCTTCAAAGGTCATAGTTCCTCATTTCGGTATGTTTCGCATGGTGTAGTGCCTATGATCGACGCTTCCGCATATGATCGTCAAATCAAATTCTTTGCGCAAAGGCTGTGGCTTGTCAGCCATAAAATGCCCGTGCCACAATCGCATGCTTGTCGTCACGGGAGTTTGAGTCGCAAACGCGCCAAGCCGCATGCAATACAAAATTATATCCGCCGACGGTCATCTCGATCTGGTCTGGTTGCCGCCAGATCTGTTTACCGCCAATGCATCGGCGGCGCTGAAAGAGCGCATGCCCTATATCACCGATGGCGAAAAAGGGCCGCAATGGGTAAGTCGCAAGGGCGCCAACTTCGGGCTCATGAATGGCATGGGATCGGCCGGGCGCGAGTACGTCCCCGGTCAGATCCACCGCTCCGATCGCATGGCCGCGACCGGCCTGTATGACGACGGCAGGAAGGGCATACGCCGCATTACCGACCCCGAGCTTCGGATCAAAGATCAGGATCGCGATGGCGTACAAGCGGAGGTGCTCTACGGCATCCTGGGTGCGAGCATGCGTTTGAACGACCCCGAAGCGGCAACGGAAATGATTCGCATCTATAACGAATGGCTGGCGGACTTCTGCGATACCCACCCGCAGCGCTTTGCCGGCATCGCCTGCATTCCGAATCACGACATGGATCTTGCGGTCACCGAGGTAAGACGCGTGGCCAAACGCGGAGCGGTGCGCGGTGTGGAGGTGCCGCTGCAGGTTCATATGAGGCCGCTATGGGACCCCTATTGGGAACCCTTGTGGGCCGCAGTGGCGGATACGCACCTGCCACTACATTTCCATACGATCGGCGGCGGCCGGCCGGATACGAGTGGCTACCCGCCTCAGACGCAGCGCACGGCCTTTGCGATCTATATCACTGGTTTCCAGATCCAAATGGCGCAGGTGCTGATGGCGGTGATTTACGCCGGTGTACTGGAGCGCTATCCGGATCTGATGCTCGTTATCGGTGAAAGCGGTATCGGTTGGATCCCTTACGTGCTGGACCACATGGACCTCGAATGGGAAGACCAGTTCAAGGATCTCAGCTTGACCATGAAACCGAGCGACTACTGGTACCGCCAGTGCAGGGCGACCTACCAGTCCGACCGCATTGGCATCAAGCTGCTCGATGAGCTGGGCGTGGAAAATATCATGTGGGGATCGGACTTTCCGCACCCCGATGGCGTATGGCCAGATTCTCGAGAGTTCATCAATAAGGAGCTCGGCCACCTGCCCGAAGATGTGCGTCACAAGATCGTGTGCGAAAATGCGGCGAAGCTCTATCGTTTTCCGCTCGATTAAGGCCGGGGCGTTTCACCGCACCTCTGGTCCAGGCCGCGCTGGGAGCACTGATGGCGACAGGCATAGGACATATGAAAGAAACTGACGTGATTGTGGTCGGCGCCGGTAACGCCGCGTTTTGTGCCGCGTTGGCCGCGCGCGAGCAAGGCGCCAAGGTTATTGTGCTCGAACGCGCGCCGGAGGCTGAACGCGGCGGCAACTCGCGTTTTACCGCCGGTGGCTTTCGCTTCGTCCACAATGGCGCCGAAGACCTGCGCCAGCTGATGCCCGATCTGACAGAGCAGGAGATCGCAAACTCTGACTTCGGTACCTACACCGAGGAGCAGTTCTTCGACGATCTCGGGCGCGTCACCGATTATCGTGTGGATCCGGATATGGCAGAGCTGCTCGTCAAGCGCAGCGCCGACACGCTGCTTTGGATGCGCTCCAAAGGCATACGCTTCATCCCGATGTGGGGTCGTCAGGCGTTCAAGATTGACGGCAAATTCAAATTCTGGGGCGGGCTCGTGGCGGAGACCTGGGGTGGCGGCCCCGGACTATCAGACATGTTGTTCGAAGCGGCCGCACGGGAAGGTATTGAGGTCATGTATGAGACGCGCGCCATCAGCCTTCTCTACGACGACGCTATACAAGGTGTGCGGGTACGGCACAAAGGCAAGACTATGGAACTAAGAAGCCGCGTTGTGGTGCTGGCGAGCGGTGGCTTCGAGGCCAATGCCGAGTGGCGTGCGCGTTATCTCGGCCCCGCGTGGGACGTCGCCAAAGTACGTGGCACGCGCTTCAACACCGGTGACGGTATTCGTATGGCGCTAGAAGTCGGCGCCATGCCTTGGGGCCATTGGTCTGGTTGTCATGCCGTCGGCTGGGAGCGCAACGCACCGCCGTTTGGCGACCTTGCCGTGGGGGATAATTTTCAGAAGCATAGCTACCCCCTGGGTATCATGCTCAACGCCAATGGCGAGCGCTTTGTCGACGAGGGCGCGGACCTGCGCAACTACACATACGCCAAGTACGGTCGCGTTATCTTGCAGCAACCGGGGCAGTTCGCCTGGCAGATATTTGACAACAAGGTAATTCCGTTGCTGCGTGACGAATACCGCATTCGTCAGGTGACAAAGATAAGAGCCAACACACTCGAGGAATTCGTCGACAAGCTCGAGGATGTCGACGCCAAGCGCGCGCTGAAAACGATCAGAGCGTACAACGCTGCGGTACGCACTGACATCCCGTTCAATCCTGCGGTTAAAGACGGGCGTTGCACCGAAGGATTGGCACTACCCAAATCGAACTGGGCGAATACCATCGATGAACCGCCGTTTGAGGCCTATGCAGTCACTTGCGGCATCACCTTCACATTCGGGGGGCTGCGCGTCAACGACAATGCGCAGGTCATCGATAGCGACGGCAATCTCATACCCGGGCTATACGCTGCCGGGGAGCTCGTCGGCGGGTTGTTCTATTTCAACTATCCCGGAGGTTCGGGTTTGATGGCAGGATCCGTTTTTGGTCGCATCGCTGGAAGTGCCGCCGGCCAGGCCGCAAGCAGCAAGAAGTAATAACAGTACTCCCCACCCTGCGCCTTGTGCTCGACTGCTGGAAGTCAGCCGTTGCTACTTGC
>QKEI01000074.1 GCA_003251795.1 Candidatus Muproteobacteria bacterium | reverse complement strand
GTGGGGTCAGGCGTGTCGCTAAATCTCCGGCGGTTGTGATCTGGATCACATTCTCGGGGAGCAAATGCCGGCTAGTGAGATATCTTTGACCGATTCAGCACAATAACCGCGAAAAAGTGCTAGGCATGGCCAAGCTACCTACTCTACCCCGCACACAAGCGAAACCGGTCCGGCTGTTACTTATTAATCCACGGTTTCCGGAGAGCTTCTGGAGCTTTCAGTGGGCGGTTGAGAAGGTCCTCTCCGGCAAGCGGACGCTCAACCCTCCTCTAGGCCTGGCCACCTTAGCTGCACTGTGTCCTGACGATTGGCGAGTACAGATCGTCGACGAAAATGTCGAGCCCGTTCCGCTCGAGCCCGAGGCTGACATCGTTGGCGTCTGCGGTATGGCGGTGCAATTTCGTCGGCAGCGCGAGCTGCTGCACTATTATCGAAAACGCGGCTATTACGCAGTCGCTGGTGGCAGCTACGCCTCTTTGTGTCCCGAGAACTACAGGGAACTGGCCGATACGACGGTCGCCGGCGAGGCAGAGTACATCTGGCCCAAATTCTGTCGTGACGTAGAGCAAGGGGCGCCCCAACGTCTCTATCAGGAGACCGGCGTGGTCACAATGACTGACTCGCCAACACCAAGGTTCGACTTATTACGCTTGGATTGTTATGCGACAGTGAGCCTGCAGTTCTCGCGGGGCTGTCCATATCGTTGTGAGTTCTGTGACATCATCGTCATGTTCGGGCGCCGGCCACGCACCAAGTCGCCAACGCAGATTGGCAAGGAGCTGGATCTGTTGCGCGAACGACATGTGCGCAAAGTGTTTTTCGTTGACGACAACCTGATCGGTAACAAGCCAAAGGCCAAAGAACTGTTGTGTTACCTGGTCGACTACCAGCGGCGGCATGACTATTGGTTCGATTTCGGTACCGAGGCGTCGTTGAATTTGGCGGCAGACAAAGAGCTGTTACGGCTTTTTCGCGCTGCCAACTTCGGCTGGGTGTTTATCGGCATCGAATCTCCCGACGAACAGAGCCTGAAGGAAACAAAGAAAACCCAAAACACCGGCCAGGACCTCTTGGTATCGGTTCGCAACATTTATCGCGCTGGCATTGACGTGCTGGCAGGTTTTATCGTCGGCTTCGACAACGATACTCTGCGGACTTTCGACCGGCAGTATCGCTTTATTATGGAATCCGGCATCCAGGTAGCGATGGTCGGTTTACTAACGGCTTTGCCCAGAACGCCGCTCTATGAGCGCCTTAGGCAGGAGCAGCGATTGTTGGCAAGTACGGAGCACGCACAAGACAACACGCGCCCAGGCACCAACTTTGTGCCTAAACGCATGCAATACGATGACATGGTGTATGCGTATAAGAATCTCTACCGGAAGCTCTCGAGTGACCACGCTATAGCCCAGCGTATCCGTAGTAAGACCCATTATTTGAAAGATCCGGTATCTCGGGCCCACTATTCGCGCTGGCAAGCGTTGGCCATTGTGACCCGGTTCCTGGCGCGCGGTGTGCTACCGGGTGGGCCGCTGCGCTTGTGGCATTTTCTTAGCACCGTAACGTCCTGCGCGCCGCGGATGTGGCCGCACGTGATTACTGATTGGATCGCGGGTCTCGCCATGCGTGACTACCTCAGACGATACTTCGGTCTCGACCCCGCGGGCGAGCGCCATGCCGCTCACGCAACGCTAGTCTTTATCCGCAATCGCTTTGCTGCCAGCCTACGAAGGGGGAGTCTGGACGCTTCATTGGCATTGACGGAATCCATGACACGACTTGCGCTAACTGTGCGTGGCGCTGTCGAGGGGCGGTTCTACACGCAGGCCGCCCGCCGCATCGAAAACTTGCTGCACCAAACCGCGATTACGGTGTCGTTACGCATCGACGCCTTTCCCACGAAACACCTGCACTACCTGGAGCAGTTGCTGCAACGATTGTCGCGCTACGGTGATCGGGTTTCATTGCATCTGAATCGCGAGCTTCGGCAACTGCTCAACATCGATCTGTCGAGTTTTCATCTCATTCTCGATGAAGCGTAATTGCGCGCTGTTAGCCGCCGCTAATGGCAGGCGCGCCGTCATGTCGTATCCGCGTTAGCGCACTATTTGGTGACCGGCGTCACTCGCCGGCCCGTCAGGCAGTGACCTAGATCACATCTTGCCAACGCGGTCCCGTGTATACAGATGCGTCAGCGCCACAAGATCGGCGCGGGCAAGCCGTACGTTGCTTTATTCGATACACCAAAAACCAATCGAGGTACGCATTTATGGCTAAAAAACAACTTAAACCCGCGATCCTGAGCATGGCAATCGCCGCCGGTCTCGCTACCAGTGCCATGCCGGCGGCATCTCCGGTCAGATCAACAAGACCATCGGTTACATCGATAACGGTAATGACTCCGCAGTCGGTTTCTTCGACAACAGTATCAGCGGCAGCCGCTTCCGCTTCACTGGTGAAGAGGATATCGGCGGTGGGCTGAAGGTCGGAGGCGTGTGGGAATGGCAGTGGCAGAATAGCCCGACCTCGTCGGCGGCGTTCAATACCTCCGGCAAGTTCGATGAGACGAGCGCTTCCCTGCAAGATCGCAAGACCGAACTCTACTTCGCTGGCAAGTGGGGTAAGGTCTCCCTCGGTAAGGGTGACGGCGCGGCCAACGGTAGCGCGGAAGTCGACCTTTCCGGCACCACCACCATCGACTACTCTGGGGGTAACCAGGATTTGCTGAGTTCCATGACTTACGGTAGCAGCGCGGTCACGGTCGGCTCGACGTATTCGGAGTTCGACGGCGAGAGCCGCAACGACCGTCTCCGCTACGACACGCCCAAGCTCGGCAAGGTCGTCAGCATTGCGCTTAGCGTTGCCAATGCCAATGAGCAGGAAATCGCCGTGTGGTACGCCCAGAATGTCGGCAGCACCAAGATCGCCGCCGCCCTTGGCTACACCGACAATACGGACACCGGCACCACGGATCGCACGCGTACCGCGCTGTCGGCCTCAGCTCTGCTGAAAAATGGGCTTAACTTCACGGTATCCTACAGCACACAAGACAACAAGACCCCTACCCCTAGCCAACAGAGTACCAACAGC
>QKEI01000297.1 GCA_003251795.1 Candidatus Muproteobacteria bacterium | reverse complement strand
GGCGCCTGGAACCAGATGATAGTGAAGGCTCTGTTCATCGGTAGCCCCTTACACCCGATTATCGGGCTCGACCGCCGCGTGAACCCCGAGCTTATGCGCATGCTGTGCGACTATGCGCACGAGCGCTGGGCGGCCGGGCGCGATGTCAGCCCCGAGCTCTGGCGCTGTGTTGGGCCGCACGCCGACGACGTTGCACTGGCCGACCTGGAGCGGGTGCTGCATGCGGGGAGCGAACGCGAGCGCCAGGCGGCGGTACTGGCTTTGAGTACAAGCCGCCATGCGCGCGCCGCAGCATTACTCGCTACCGCCCCCGAGCTCACGGGACAGGCGAAACGCGCCGAGCTGACTTGGGGTACTATCACGGAGCAACCATCAGCGTGAACTCAGCAACGATCGTTCGGCATACGGTTTATACTCATCGCCGGGAACGCGGATGAGCATGGAGGGGAGTCATGACCACGAGATTCATCGATCCGCACATACACATGAATGCCCGCACCACCGATGACTACGAGCGCATGGCGGCCGCCGGCGTAATCGCGGTGATCGAACCCGCCTTTTGGGTGGGCCAACCCCGCACCAACATCGGTACGTTTATCGATTACCTTTCCACCATTGTCGGCTTCGAGCGTTTCCGCGCCGGCCAGTTCGGTATTCGCCATTACTGCGCGATCGGCCTCAATGCCAAAGAGGCCAACAACGAGGCGCTATCGGAAGAGGTGCTCGATATCTTGCCGCGCTATCTATGCAAGGAGGGTGTGGTCGCTGTCGGGGAGATTGGATTCGATGACCAGACGATCTTGGAAGAGCGCTACTATCGCGCCCAACTCGAGCTGGCAAAAGAGCTCGAGATGCTGGTGATGGTACACACACCACATCGGGACAAGAAACGCGGCACTAGCCGCAGTATGGCCATCGCGCTCGAGCACAAGCTCACTCCCGGCCGCGTCATCATCGATCACAATAACGAAGAGACCGTGGAAGAGGTCTTGGAACGGGGTTTCTGGGCCGCGTTTACCCTCTATCCGCAGACCAAGATGGGCAACGAACGCATGGTGGAGATCGTGCGCAAGTACGGATCGGAACGTATCTTCTGCGATTCCAGCGCCGATTGGGGGGTTTCCGATCCGTTGGCGGTGCCCAAGACCCATCGGCTTATGCTTGAACGCGGTATTGCCAAGGAACAGGCGGCAGCCGTGTGCTACGGTAATGCGTTGGCGGCATACGGACAGAGCGGACAGATGCAAGAGGCGGACTGGCTCAATCCATCCCCCATAGACCAACGCACGCTCTACCAAGGCAACTCCGTGTTACGCGGTCAGGTTCCACGTATCGATGAGACCGGCGCTGATCCGATGGCGCAGCTCGTGATCAAGTAGCTTCTGTCGGTGTCGTGCCGCTAAGTGGCGGGCACGTAACGCTGCAGCACGAGCGTAACTGGGAATGCGCTCACAGCCAACCAGGCGACGGTCGTCTGTCCATGGCCGGCGATCAACAAGGCATCGAGCAATGAGATGCCGGCAAGCAGGGCCGCCACTGCCCGGGGAACGTTACGGCGCTGGCCGCGCGGCAGAAAGGACAACGCGAAAGTGACCCACAGCGCAAATGCCACGTAAAGCACCCGCACCGTGATGTCGCTAACGGCCAGCGGTAGGGTATAAAGAAAGGGCGCGACCAGGAACAGCAAGGGCCACATGGATCGCAGTTGATTGACGTTTTCCTGCTTGGCGATATAGGTAAGTCCGATCAAATAGGAGAGCAGTATGGCGGCTGCGATAAGCAGCTCCTCAGGAAGCGCAGCGACTACAGCCGAACCGGCCGTGATGTAGACCAGTACTCGGCAAAGCCCCATCACCAGCGGGCTCAGCGGGTTCTCCTTGTGGTACCAATCATAGAAAACGATAGTGGCCGCCAGCGCCAGTCCAGCAAACGGCGCGCGCCAGCCGGTGCCGCCAGGTATTCCATAACCGACCCAGAACAACAGCACTAATGCCGTGACCAGCATGGTGAAGCCGGCACTACTGACCGTTTGCGCCTCGACCTGCCCGGAGGCGATGGGGCGCTCGGGACGCTCATGGCGGTCGATCTCGCGGTCGAAGAAGTCGTTCAGGTACATCCCGCCGACGTAGAACAAGGATAGTGCCACGAGCAACAACGCTGCCTGCAGGGGCGCGTAGCCGCCGCCGGCGAGCACGATGCCCGTTGCCACATTGGTCCACACGGTCGGTAGATTCGACACCCGACCGAGGCGCAGTGCTACCCGCCAGTTCACGCGTCTTCCAATTGCGATCGGACCCATCGGAGTTCGCGGCCGATGGCGGGCACGATCTCCTCTTGGAGGTGTAGGTCTCGACTTCGAGGTGGGCGGATATCGGTTGTGCGCGATGTTGCTTCAGCATCGTGCGCACGAACGATTGGGTCGAAGAGAATTCACCCAGGTTTTCGAGAAAGATCGGTACGTGAAAGTGTATGCGCCATTCGCACGCGACTTTGCTATTGGCGAGACCCGCGAAGGCCTCGGACAAATCAACGTAGCGCGTAAGCTGCGAGCCTGTGCGCTCGACCACCTGATGCAGGTAGACCTTGTCATCGAAGGCTTTCAGTAGTTGCTCGGTGCTTGTCGACACCTCGGCGACGCGCAGACCGGCGCTGATTTGCATCTTGGCTATACGGATGCCCTTGTCTTGCAGACGGGACACAACCGTTTCGGGGTCCTCGAATTCGACTGCGGCGTGGCACAGATCGAGACATACCCCGAGATGACGTCGTAGCGCCTCATCGGCGGTGTTGCTCTGTAACCCCGTCAACGCAGCAAGCTCGCGCAACGCGGTGGGAGCGAATAGATACTGATCGAAAAACTCGATGGTCTCATCGATGGTTTCCAGTAAACAGCACGGCTCCGGTTCCAGCGCGAGCGCAATGGTGCGCCCGGTCTGTTCCCTGAGATGCACCAGATGGGCCACGTGACGCAGCAGTTGCTGCGCAATGCGCGTCCTTGCCGCGGGGGAGGGGGCCCGTGGTTTGAACGCCCCCGGCACCGTGCTGACGCTGCCCTCGAGCGCACTGTCGTCCGGCAGCAAGGCGGCCAACAATCCGGCGAGCACGTTGGTATAACGTAGGCGTTCGTCATCCAGCCAATCGGGCAGGTACACGTCTTCTTTCACGCGCTTGCCATGAAAGGTGCCGTAAGGAAAGCCGTTGATGGTAAAAACGTACAGCCCGTTGGCACGCAACAGTGCACACAGCTCATCGAAATTGGCACGGTGCTGCAGGGCGTAGGCGGCTGCGCCCGATAACCGCAGGCCTACCCCGAGATCCAGGTCCGGTGCAATGTCTCGTTTTACTTCAGGCAGGTAACGCTGCAGGATGCCGCGGACCTCGGGCCAGGTTTCGCCCGGGTGGATATTGGTGCAATAGGTGAGATGACAATCGCCGCGGGGGCCGAGCTTCATCGCATGCTGTCTCGTCGTTTGAGCCAGGC
>QKEI01000287.1 GCA_003251795.1 Candidatus Muproteobacteria bacterium | reverse complement strand
GAAGTTCCTCTGAATCGCGCGAACTGGACGTGCCTACCACAACCAAGAAACCCCGCCGCAAGAAGGCAACAACCATCGAACCTACGGGCTTGACCCCGGGGCAGGTCTCCGGGCGCGTGCCGGTTTCCGTGGAAGCGCTTTGCCACGACATTGAACGAGACGGGGGAAAGGTGCTCGCCCCCTATCGTGATCCCTTGGGTGGCCACTGGTTGGTGCTCTCGGTCTTACCTGTCGACTTGGTAGAGCCCACACCGTATCAGCGTGGCTTGTCGGAGGCGCACGTCAAGCGGCTAAAGAACGTGATCGCCAAGACCGGGCGCTATCTCGATCCAATTATCGCGTTTCGCGCGGAGTCCCGGCATTACCAAAGCCCCAACGGGCACCATCGGGTGACAGCAATGAAGCAACTGGGGGCACGTTCGATCACGGCACTTGTGGTCACGGAAGAGGAAGTCGCGCGCCTGATTCTGGCGCTCAATGTCGAGAAGGCCCACAACCTTCGCGAGAAATGCCTGGAGGTGATCCGGCTCGCACGTCACCTTGAACCGTTGCTCGACGTGCGGGAGAAAGACCTCACACTCGAGTTCGAAGAACCGGCGTTTCTCACGCTCGGCCTGTGTTACGAGCAAAGAGGCCGTTTTGCCGGTGGCGCTTATCACCCGCTGCTCAAGCGCGTGGATAGCTTCATTAATAAGTCGCTGCCAGCGGCACTGACACAGCGCCAGGTCTACGCTGAGCAACTGTTAGCGATCGATGATCGCGTGAGCGAGATCGTTCGTACGCTCAAGGCCCGGGGGCTGGAAAGCCCGTACCTGCGCAACTTTGTCGTCGCCCGCATCAACCCGGTGCGGTTCAGCCGCTCTGCCAAGATGCCGATCGACGAGGCGTTGATGCGGGCAGCGCGCGCCGCTGAACGCTTCAAAGCGGAGAAGATCGGGGTCGGTGATATCGCCCGCAGTGGTGGCGCCGCAGCGGATGGCTGAGTACCAATTAATGGCGGGTCAGGGCGCGAGGAGGCGGTTTCAGCGGGCCGACACCTCCGGTCGGTAAACGACCAGCACGACCGCCTCTTTCCCGATGAGCTCATAGACGATCCGATACTTGGCGACGCGCAGACGGCGCAGGCCCGTGCTCTCGCCCTTGAGGACGATGCCGGCCTGCGGGGCGGATCGAAGTCCGTCGATAGCGGCGCAGAGCCGAGCCCGGTCAGGCTTGTTGATCTTGCCGAGAGCCCTGGCCGAGGCTGCCTTAATCCTGACGGAGGAGGTCACGCTTCACCTGTTCCCAGTCCAGCACCGGGTCGGCCGGATCGCGCAGACGTTCCACCGCCCGGGTCAGGTCCTCATAGTCTTCGAGGTAGTGCTCGATCGCTTGACGCACGACGTCCGCTCGCGTGCGTCGGAGGTTGCGTGCCGCCTCATCGAGCGTTCGCACCAGCTGATCGGGAAGCCTTGCCGTGATCTGCGTCATCGTTGAATCCCATGTAAGTTCATTGACATTATAGCGATGTCAATGACATCTGCCTAGGGTAAAGGAACCCGGACAATCGGAAACGGCAGAGAACCTTGGCCACGGGAAAGGGGGCCAGAGTACGGACAGGGAAGATCGGCGGGGCTACCTGCGCTTTAGCAGGACGTAAACAGCACCGGTACCGCCATCATTAGGGCGTGCCGAGCAAAAGGCGAGGACGTCGCCGTGACGACGCAACCACAGATTAACTTTTCCTTTTAGAATCGGTAGCTTGGCGTATGAACCTAAACCTTTTCCGTGAATAATTCTGAGGCAGCGCTTGCCGTGCAAGCGGGATTCGGCGAGGAATGCCTTGAGCAATTCATGCGCCTCGGACACGCGCAGCCCATGGAGGTCGAGCTCGGCCTCGATTGCGTACTGACCGCGCCGCAGCTTGCGGGCGACCGTGGGACGTATCCCGGGTCGAATGAACAGCAATTCCTCACCGGTTTCAATTTCGGCGTAATCGTGCTCGCCGGAAAGCAGGCTGTCCATGACCTCCCGGGCATCGCGTAGAGACTGTTCCGGGACCGGCGCAGGCCGTTTACGCGGTGGTATGGCGCGATCCTGCCGCAGGGGTTCGACGTCGCCCAGGGCTTCACGGAACAAGTCCTGTTTCTGATCCTTACGGTGGTCGTGCTCGTCGTTCATGGTGGCGACCCGTGGCGGCATACTCTAGCCTGTTAAATAGCACAGGCCGGGCTACTTGTGGTGCTCCTTCAGGTAGCGATCGGCATCGAGCGCCGCCATACAGCCGGTGCCCGCCGATGTCACGGCCTGGCGATAGACATGGTCCTGTACATCGCCTGCGGCAAAAACACCCGGGATGTTGGTTGCGGTTGCGTTCCCCTCGCAGCCAGCATTGGTGACGATGTAGCCGTTTTTCATGTCCAGCTGGCCGGCGAACAGCTCGGTGTTCGGCGTATGGCCGATGGCGATGAACACGCCTTTCAAATCAAGATCCTCGGCACCATTGCTCACATGCTTGATGCGCAAACCGGTGACGCCCGAGTCATCGCCGAGCACCTCTTCCGGGACGTAGCGCAGCTTGAGCGTGACATTGCCCCCGCGTTCGGTGGTTCGTTCCATCAGCTGGTCGACCATGATGGCATCGGCGCGGAACTGGTCACGGCGGTGTACCAGCGTCACACCAGAGGCGATGTTCGACAGGTACAGCGCCTCTTCCACCGCCGTATTGCCGCCGCCGATAACAGCCACCTTCTCGCCCTTGAAAAAGAAGCCGTCACACGTCGCGCAAGCCGATACACCCTTCCCCTTGTAGGCCTCTTCCGAGGGCAGGCCGAGATACTTCGCCTTGGCGCCGGTGGCGATGATCAAGGCGTCACAAGTATATACACCGGAGTCACCCGTGAGCCGGAAAGGTCGATTCTTGAGCTCGGCCTTGTTGATGTGATCGAAAATAATCTCGGTGTTAAAGCGTTCCGCGTGGCGCCGCATACGGTCCATCAAGTCCGGTCCCTGCAGTCCTTCGACGTCGCCCGGCCAATTGTCCACGTCGGTCGTGGTCATTAGCTGGCCGCCTTGTTCGATTCCTGTGATCAACACCGGTTTGAGATTCGCGCGCGCGGCATAGATTGCGGCCGTGTAACCGGCAGGTCCGGAACCCAATATCAGGACCCGGCAGTGTCTTGGCTCTGCCATTGGTTGTTACTCCTTGCGAGAACAGGAGGAAAAGTATCAGCTATCCGCGCTGCCGGCCGAGCGAGCGCATTTACAAGCAGGCAGCCTGGTGAATCGTTGCGGCTATGTTACGCTATCGGCGCGACGACGGTAAAGGAGGCGCCATGCGTATCGGCATTCCGAAAGAGATCAAGCCACGGGAGGGCAGGGTAGCGTTGATCCCGGCGGCGGTGGCGCAGTTAGTCAAGCACGGCCATCAGGTTTATCTGCAAGCCGGCGCGGGGGTCAATAGCGGCTACTCGGATCTCGACTACCGTAATGCTGGTGTGAGTATTATCGACGATGCGGTATCGCTCTACGCCGAGGTGCAGTTGGTGCTGAAGGTGAAAGAGCCGGTCGCCGCCGAGTACGGACTGCTGCGCGACCAGCACATCCTGTTCTGTTTCTTGCATCTGGCGGCCAACCCAGAGCTTGCCCTGGTGTTGCAGGACAAGGGGGTAACAGCCGTCGCCTTCGAGACCGTCGAGGATCGTGGCCAGCTGCCAGTGCTGGCACCGATGAGCGAGATCGCTGGTCGATTGGCCGTGCAGATCGGGGCCGTGCTATTGCACGCGCCCCAGGGCGGGCGTGGCTTGTTGTTGGGCGGGTTGCCATCTGCCGAACGCGGCCACGCGGTGGTGCTGGGCGCAGGCAGCGTCGGACGTTGCGCTGCGGGCGCTGCCGCTGCCGCTGGCGCGCAGGTGACGGTGTTTGCACGCCATCGCGAATCGCTGATGCGCGCGCACGATCTGGCCGATAACGTAACGGCGCTGCCTGCCTACGACGCTCTTATCGCTGATGCTGTTCTGAATGCGGACCTGCTGATCGGTGCCGTATTGGTCCCGGGCGCGCGCGCGCCGCGACTGATCAGCGCCAAGTTGGTGGCACAAATGAAACCGGGCAGCGTTATCGTGGATGTCTCAGTGGATCAGGGCGGTTGCGTTGAGACCATTCACGCAACCGACTATGATGATCCGACGTATGAACACGAAGGTGTCATACACTTCGGTGTTACCAACATGCCGGGCGCGGTGCCGCGCACCAGCTCACAGGCATTGTCGAGCGCATTGTTGCCCTACGTCTTACGCTTGGCAGAGAAACAAGGGTTAGCCGATCCAGTGATGCGCAAGGCCATCAATGTTTCTGACGGACGCATTGTGCATGCCGCCGTGGCGCAAGCACTTGCATAATCGCGCACCTTGGATTATTTGAAACAAGAGAGCACAATTGCGTAACTGCGAAACCGGCAAAGGAAGTTTGTGCGCCAGGCCACCTGGAAAAGAACCTCTAGACCACCACTGACACCGCGCTTGATGCGTCTCCTTCGCGAGGCTGGCCTCTACGTTCTCGGCGCCCTTGCACTCTATCTTCTCGTCGCCCTGTGGACCTATCATCCCGCCGATCCGTCGTGGTCGCATAGCGGACCGATCGGAAAGGTGATGAATGCTGGCGGCTATGCGGGTGCTTGGATTTCGGACCTGCTGTTGAATATTTTCGGCTACGTGGCCTACCTGTTTCCGTTGATGCTCGGGTTCGCGGCCTGGCGTGTGTTTGCTCACCGCCGCGATGCGGGGCCGTCTGACGTGCGCCATAAGGCTATCAACATTGGTGGTTTCTTGCTTATTGTGCTCGGTGGTTGCGGCCTCGCCAGTCTGCATTTCTCAGGCACAGGCGCCGGCGTACCGTTCAGCAGCGGCGGTTGGCTCGGTGAGGCCGTGGGGATGGGACTGGTGGCCACCTTCAGCTTCGTCGGTGCCACCATCTTTCTGCTGGCCCTGTTTCTCTCGGGCGTTACGCTGTTTACCGGCCTCTCATGGCTGCGCCTCATGGATATCGTCGGCAGCCTAGCGTTCCAACTGGGTGAGCGGCTGATCTACCTGTGGTCGACCGTGGTCGATCGCATCGTCGGTCTGCAGGCGCGGCGCAAGCGCCGCGAAACGGTGGAAGTGGAGACCAAGGTTCTGAGCGAACATCCGGCACCTCGAATCGAGCCCGTGATGGAGCGCGTGAAACAAAGCGTGCGCGCGGAAAAGGAAAAACAGGCACCGCTGTTTGATATCCCTGCGGGAGCTGAGTTACCGACCTTATCGTTGCTCGACGTCGTCGATATACACAAACCGCCGCAATTTTCCAAGCAATCGCTGGAAAGCATGTCGCGCCTGTTGGAGAAGAAGCTGCTCGATTTCAATATCGAGGTGCGTGTGGTGGAGGTGTTGCCTGGGCCGGTGATCACGCGTTTCGAAGTTGAGCCGGCGCCCGGCGTGAAGGCTGCACAGATCACCAACCTGGCACGCGATCTGGCGCGCTCGTTGTCGGTGATTAGCCTACGCGTCGTAGAAAACATACCCGGCAAGACCACTGTCGGCATCGAGGTACCGAACGAACAACGCGAGATCATTCGCCTGCGCGAGGTCTTGTCCTCGGAGGCCTACGAAAACGCCGTAGCGCCACTGTCGCTCGCTCTGGGCAAGGATATCAGCGGTGTCCCGGTAGTAGCCGATCTAACGCGCATGCCGCATCTGCTGATCGCGGGGACGACCGGCTCGGGCAAGTCCGTGTGCCTGAACTCCTTGATCCTGAGTCTGCTGTACAAATGCTCGCCGGAGCAGACTCGCATGATCTTGATCGACCCGAAAATGCTAGAGCTCGCTGTGTACGAGGGCATCCCGCACCTGTTGGCACCGGTGGTGACCGACATGAAGCAGGCGGCGAACGCACTGCGTTGGGCGATCGTCGAAATGGAACGGCGCTATCAGATCATGGCGGGGCTGGGTGTACGCAACATTGCCGGTTACAACCGTAAAGTGAAGGACGCCGAGGATCGCGGCAAGCCCATTCCGGATCCCCTGGCGGGACCTGAGGAGGAGGCGGAGCCGCTCTCAGGGCTGCCCTACGTCGTGATTGTGGTCGATGAGTTGGCCGACCTGATGATGGTGGTGGGCAAGAAGATCGAAGAAATCGTTGTGCGGCTGGCGCAACGCGCACGCGCAGCCGGCATTCATCTCATCCTGGCGACGCAGCGCCCGTCTGTGGATGTGATTACCGGGTTGATCAAGGCTAACGTACCAACGCGCATCGCCTTTCAGATGGCATCGCGTGCCGATTCGCGCACCGTGCTCGATCAGATGGGCGCCGAGCAGCTGCTCGGCCAGGGGGACATGCTGTTCATGCAACCCGGTCACGGTCTGCCGGTGCGCGTGCACGGCGCGTTTGTCTCCGACCAAGAGGTGCATCAGGTCGCCAAATTCTTGAAAAAGGGCAGTAGCCCACGTTACGAAAACAAGATCCTTACCGGTGATTTCGCCAACGATGACGGCGACGCGACCTTCCTGGGCGGCGGCAACGGGGACGCAGAGTCCGACCCGCTTTACGACGAGGCGCTGCGCATCGTTACCGAGAGCCGAAGGGCATCGATCTCGGGTGTGCAGCGGCGCTTGCGGATTGGCTACAATCGCGCCGCGCGGCTGATCGAACAGATGGAAAGGGCAGGTGTTGTCGGTCCGCTGCAATCCAACGGCAGCCGGGAAGTAATCGCACCCCCGCCACCGCAGCTCTGAGCGACCATCGCCGGTCGCACCACGAAGGCGGCACCAGCTGGTATCATATCCCCAGCCAATTTCTTGCCGATAGGCACATGCGAACGATCAAACGGATAGCGATGCTGCTGTTAACGGGCGCGCTCGTGGCCACAACGCTAACAGCAGGCGGTGCTAGCACGGGCCCTGAGGATCTACGGCGCTTTTTCAAGGACGTCCACAGCTTCACGGCGAGATTCAATCAGGTGGTTCTCGATGAGTCGCTCAATATGCTGCAAGAGTCGTCCGGCACCTTGTGGATACAGCGACCTAATCGCTTCCGCTGGAACTACGACGTACCCTTCGAGCAACAGATCGTCGGCGACGGCAAGAAGATCTGGGTGTACGACGTTGAGCTGCAACAGGTCACCGTGCGCCAGCTCACCGGTGGGTTGGGTAACACGCCGGCGATTCTGTTGGCCGGCCGCGGTACGCTCGACGATGACTTCACGGTCAAGGCGCTGGGCTCCCAGGGTAAATTGCAGTGGTTGCAGCTCATACCGAAGGTCAACGATGGCGGTTTCGAAGATATCCGCGTCGGCTTCGAGAAGGGCAAGATCCGGATGCTGGAGATGATCGACGGATTCGGTCAGACCACGCGTATCGCCCTCAGGGATGCCGCCGAGAACGTTAAGATCAATCCGAAAAAGTTCGAGTTCGAGCCGCCACCCGGCGTCGACGTCGTACAGCAACGTGCCGTACCCAGGCGTTAAGCTCTGGTTCGATGGCGCGCATGGACGAGATCCCAAACGATGAAGGCAAAGGCGGTTGACGATCTTTTTGCGCAGACCGAGACTCAGCCATGGCAGCCGCTGGCAGATCGCCTGCGTCCGCAGCGTCTCGAGGATTTTTTCGGTCAGGGGCACCTGTTAGCGCCAGGCAAGCCGCTACGACAGGCCATCGAGGACAACGTCTTGCACTCGATGATCTTTTGGGGTCCGCCCGGCACGGGCAAGACCACGCTTGCGCGCTTGATCGCACACCGTAGCGGCGCCTACTTTATCGGCATCTCGGCGGTATTTTCCGGTGTGAAGGACATACGCGCCGCGATCGATGCCGCTATACAGGCGCGCGCGGAAGGGCGTCCAACGGTGCTTTTTGTTGACGAGGTGCACCGTTTCAACAAGGCCCAGCAGGACGGCTTCCTGCCCTACGTCGAGAACGGGACCCTCACGTTCATTGGCGCGACTACCGAGAACCCCTCATTCGAGTTAAACAATGCGCTGCTGTCGCGTGCGCGAGTCTACGTCCTGAAGGCACTGCAAGCATCGGAGATCCGTCAGATCATCGATCGGGCGTTAAACGACAGCAATGTAGGGCTAGGCGCGCGCAAGCTCGCGATCTCAGAGACAGCACGCGACCAGTTAGCCGCTGCCGCCGATGGCGACGCTCGGCGCGCGCTCAACTGGCTGGAGATTGCCGCCGATCTTGCTGCTGCCGAGAACGATTGTGAGGTGATCGCCGACACCCTGGTTGCAGATATCCTCAGTGGCAATGTCAGGCGTTTCGACAAGCGCGGCGATGCGTTCTACGACCAGATCTCGGCGTTGCATAAGTCCGTGCGCGGGTCCGATCCGGATGCCGCGTTGTATTGGTTGGCGCGCATGCTGGACGGTGGCTGCGATCCGCTGTACGTCGCCCGTCGCGTGGTGCGCATGGCGAGCGAGGATATTGGCATCGCCGATCCACGAGCTCTTCGTCTCGCGCTTGATGCCTGGGACACATATGAGCGCCTGGGCAGCCCAGAGGGCGAGCTAGCGATTGCACAAGCGGTGGTATACCTGGCCTGTGCCCCCAAGAGTAACGCCGTTTATACGGCCTTTGCGGCGGCTATGAACGATGCCCGCGAGCAGGGCTCGCTAGAGGTTCCGTTGCATTTGCGTAACGCACCCACGCGCTTGATGCGCGAGCTTGGCTATGGCGAGGACTATCGCTACGCGCACGATGAGCCCGAGGGCTTCGTCCCCGACGAGAGCTACTTCCCCGAAGGTATGCGCGCAAAACGCTATTATCACCCGGTGTCGCGCGGGCTCGAGCAGAAGATTGCAGAGCGTTTGGCGTATCTGCGAGGCTTGAGCCGTAAGACCCCTAGGGGTGCGCGAAAACCGCTCGGTTCCACTGAAAAGTGAGGGCGCTGGCTTAAGAATTTAGTTAATCTAAGTTATTAAGAATATGTAACAAGTGATTGATATAAAACTATTAAGATCTGATCTCCAAGAGACCACTCGACGTCTCGGCGAGCGCGGCTATGTGCTTGATGTCAAGCGCCTCGGTGAGCTTGAGGCGCAACGCAAGCAGGCCCAGATACAAGCCCAGGAGTTGCAGAGCCGACGCAACGCCAGTGCCAAAGAGATCGGCAAGGCCAAGGCGGCGGGGCAGGACACGGCAGCGCTCGTGGCTGCCGTGGCTCATCTGGGCGATGACCTCAAGGCGGCAGAAGATGGCCTGGAGCAGGTGCAGCAGCAGCTCAACGGGATACTTCTCGACATTCCCAATCTCCCCCATGAAAGTGTGCCGCAGGGAAGCGACGAGCGTGACAATGTCGAGCTGCGGCGTTGGGGAAAGGCCACCGAGTTCGATTTTACGCCGAAGGATCATGTCGACCTGGGCGCCGCACTGGACATGCTGGATTTTGAAACGGCAGCCAAACTCGCGGGCGCGCGCTTCGTCACCATCTTCGGCCCACTTGCTCGTCTGCATCGTGCGCTTACGCAGTTCATGCTGGACTTGCACACACGCGAGCACGGCTATACCGAGATCTATGTGCCTTACATGGTCAACGCCGACAGCCTGCGCGGAACGGGTCAGCTACCGAAATTTGAGCAGGACTTGTTCGGCAT
>QKEI01000103.1 GCA_003251795.1 Candidatus Muproteobacteria bacterium | reverse complement strand
CTGGTTGGAAGGTTACCTGCTGACAGGACGGCACGGGTTGTTTTCCTGCTACGAGGCCTTTATTCACATCGTCGACTCGATGTTCAACCAACATGCTAAGTGGCTGAAGGTATGCAAAGAGATCTCCTGGCGCCGTCCGATTGCTTCGCTCAATTATTTGTTGACATCACATGTCTGGCGGCAAGATCACAACGGTTTCTCGCACCAGGATCCTGGCTTCATCGATCATGTCGTCAACAAGAAGGCGGACATCATTCGCGTGTACCTGCCACCCGATGCTAATACGCTGCTTTACGTCACGGACAAATGCCTGCGCAGCCGCGATTTTGTCAACGTCATCGTCGCGGGCAAACAACGCCAACCGCAGTGGCTCGACATGGAAGCAGCGATCAAGCATTGCACGTCCGGCATCGGTATCTGGGAGTGGGCGAGCAACGACAAGGGTACCGAGCCGGACGTGGTCATGGCCTGTGCGGGTGATGTGCCGACGCTGGAGACCCTGGCTGCGGTGGATCTGCTGCGCCAGCACGTGCCCGATCTGAAAGTGCGCGTGATCAACGTCGTCGATCTCATGACCTTGCAGCCCAAGGAGGAACACCCGCACGGGCTCTCGGATCGCGAGTTTGACACACTTTTTACCACGAATAAGCCGATTATATTTGTCTACCATGGCTACCCGTGGCTGATCCATCGGCTTACTTATCGGCGCACCAACCACGACAACCTGCACGTACGCGGTTACAAGGAGGAGGGCACGACGACCACCCCCTTCGACATGTGTGTGCGCAATGACCTCGATCGCTTCCATCTGGTCTCGGACGTGATCGAGCGCGTGCCCAAGCTCGGGTATGTTGCGGCTTATGCCAAGCAGGCCGTGCGCGATAAGCTTATCGAGCACAAACAATACATAAGAGAACATGGGCAGGACATGCCCGAGATCCGCGAATGGAAGTGGCCGTACTAGGTGCCTGCAGCCGATGTTCGCGACCTTTAGACCTTGCTGCGCTCGCGCAGGAGACGGGCGATATGGTCGCCATCAACTGGCTGGCTCGTATCGATCACCAGTGCGGATGCTTGCTCTAAGGTGTTTAGAGGTTCATCGCTCGCGAGTTGATGCTCGAGCACGGTAAGCGTGGCCTCCGACGCATCGCGAGCTTCGCGCTCGCGGGATCTAATACGCTCCCTCAGAGTATCGACTGGCGCCCGGCAGTCTAGAATCACGAACGGTACACGCAGCTCCTGTGCCAGCACGTGGAACAGCGTACGTTGTTCATGCTTGAGAAAGGCGGCATCGATGATGACGGTATAGCCGGCTTCCACGATGATCCGGGCAAGCCGGGCTAGACGTTCATACGTGCGCGCTGTTACTTCGGGCGCGTACAGGCCTCGATCAAGGTCCGAACGACTACGCGTACTGGCCGTTAAACCATGCAGCCGCTTGCGCTCGACATCGGAGCGAATACGGATTGCAGGGTAGTGTTCTAGCAGCGCCTGCGCCACTGTGGTCTTGCCTGACCCGGAGAGGCCGTGGGTGATGATAAGCAAGGGGTGGGTGATCTGTGTGTAGCGCTCGGCGAGCGAGACATAACTACCGTACTCGTCGATCACCCGGCGTTTCTCGGTTTCGTTCATGCCGGGTTGGCGCACGCGGATCGCGTCGACCATGGCGCGAACCATCGCCCGGTAAACCAGGTAGTAGCGCATGACCTCGACGCCCGCATAGTCACCTGTGTGCTCCAAATAGGCATTCAAGAAGCGGCGTGCGAGCTGCGGTTGCCGCCGGTCATCGAGATCCATAATCAGGAACGCCACTTCGCTGATGACATCGATCCAGCGCAGGTTATCGCTGAATTCGATACCATCGAAGATGACGAGTTCGTCATCAAGCAGCGCTATATTGCGCAAATGCATGTCACCGTGGCACTCACGAACGAAACCGTTTTGTTTACGCGCTGCCAAAACGTTGCGACAGCGCTGATATTCATGCTGCGCCCACTGGCGCAGTGCCCGCAGGCGCTCGAGCGCGCCAGGGTCCTGGAGCTCGCATAGCACGCGATCAAAGTTCGCCAGCACCAACTCCTGAATTTGCTTGGGTTCGCCGTAGGGGCTTTCAAGTGCGGCGACGGCAATGTTTGCGTGAAAAGCCGCCACCCGTTGCGCAAGCTCATCGATGTGACGGGTGTTGAGCCCACCCCGCTCGAGCAGCCGGTCGAGCTGAGCTTCCTGCGGGAATTGCACCATCTTGACCGCGTATTCGAGCGCCGGCCCGGAACCATTGATCAGCGGACGTGTTGCCTCGCCGGTGATGGCGATCACGTCGACGTAAAGCCTGGGTGCGAGGCGGCGGTTTAAGCGCAATTCCTCCCGACAGTAGAAATGGCGTTTTTCCAGGGTCGAGAAGTCAAGAAATCCCAGGTTCACGGGTTTCTTGATCTTATAGGCATAAGGGCCGGTGAGTATCACCCAGGAGATGTGCGTTTCCACGAGGGAAAGCTCCCGGACCTCGTGACCCCAGACCCGGGTGTCTAGCAGTGATCGGATCAGCGGGGTAGTGTCGGATGGCGCGCCTGGCACCAGGGGATTATTTCACAGTTTCGGCGGCTTACCCCTGCCCGTTCACCCCATTTCCTGTGCGCCAGCGTTGATATGGTAAGGTGAGGGCCGCCCCTGGGGGGCCGGAAACGGGTTGTTTCGGGGCCGGGGCGTGCTTTTTGGCCGATTTTGGCAGAATTCGCTCCCCAGTATTGAACTATTTGGGGGTTTCTGGTCTAACGAACCCTTAATGCCGGTGCCGCGTCGGCTTGATAAGAACGGGGTATGACCCCACTAAACAAGCAGGGTTGGCATGGCGCGGGCCCGGATATTTGGTGAATGACCGTTGAGAAGTGGTTCGAGGAGACTGATGTTAACCCGTCACGCACGGCGCATTGCTGCCGTTACGAATAGTGTGAGGCAGCGCTGACAACCGGTCCGAACCGCGTTCAACCCATGGCACTGACCGTTCTGCGGCCGTTGCTCGACCGACGGCCCTTCTGTTCTTCGATGTTACGTAATTGGATTAAACGATAGTCATGCAGCCGGAAAAGAAAGATGTTGAGCTTAAAGACCTGATCCTGAAGGGCAGGAAGCAGGGGTTTCTAACGTACAGGGAGATCAGCGACGAGCTCCCTGATTATGCTCACAGTGTCGATGAAATCGACGCCGTGGTGGGCATGATTCACAACATGGGCTTGCAGGTTTTGGAGCAGCTCCCCGATGCCGACGCCGTACTCGATCGGCTCGAGTCGCTCGAAGGTAAAGGTACCTCTACCGAGCCAGAAGTGCCCGCAGCAAGCACGGCGGAGGATCAGCGCCTGCGCGGTGCTGATCCGTTACGTACCTACATGCGCGAGATGGCGACGGTGGACCTACTGACGCGCGAACAGGAAGTCGCGTTGGGCAGGCGCATTGAGATCGGTATTCGACAGACGCTGGAAGCACTTGCCGTCTGCCCCTTGACGTACGAACGCGTATTGTCATTGATCGATAGTATCAAGGTCGGTGAGGCGCGCTGGGGCGAGATTGTCGTCGATTTTGCCGGAGCACTAGAGGTCGGTGAGCCCATCACTGCGCCGTTGCCCATCGCAACAACTTCCGGGACGGCGGACGAGACAGAGGAAGGGCCGGGACTAGACGTAGCGGAGGCGGAGCAGCGTTTTGGGGTCATCGCCAAGCTCTATCGTCGCTGGCTTCGGGCGCTTGCGCGCGAGGGTATCGATGGCGCGCAGGCGGCGCGGCTGCAGCGCAAGCTTGCAAAGGCGCTGCTCGAGATCAGGTTCACACCCAAAGTCATTGACCAACTCTGCCTACAAGTGCGTGAGCTGCTGAAGGAAGTACGAAGCCTGGAGCGACGCATTGCCAATACCTGCGTAGGCAAGGCGCGCGTTTCGCGCAAAGCCTTCTTACAGGCCTTTGTGGGCAGCGAATCCAATCCGAGAATGCTGGGCAAGCTGCTTCGTCGCCAGCAGGGGGATCGGGACATCCTGAAGGCGCACGCCGGTGAGATTCGTAAGCTGCAAGGGCGTTTGGCGGAGATCGAGGGACGTGCCGGCGTGGTCGTTTCCGGGCTGAAGGATATGAGCCGACGCATCTCCGTCGGTGAGGCGAGAACTCGTCGCGCGAAGAAGGAGATGATCGAGGCGAATCTACGCCTGGTGATCTCCGTCGCCAAGAAATATCGTAATCGTGGTTTGCCGTTTTTGGATCTCATTCAGGAAGGCAACATCGGATTGATGAAGGCGGTGGATAAGTTCGAGTATCGCAGGGGCTACAAGTTTTCCACCTATGCACACTGGTGGATCCGCCAGGCGGTGACCCGTGCCATTGCCGATCAGGCGCGGGTGATACGGGTCCCCGTGCACATGACCGAGCGTATCAGCAAGCTATCACGCATCTCGCAGGAATTTAGGCAGCAGACCGGTCAGGAAGCGCCTACCGAGGAGCTGATGGCCCGCATGAACATGTCGGCGGACTCGATTCGCGAGATCCGCACGATCGGCAGGCAGCCGATTTCTATGGAGACCCCGGTAGGGGACGATGAGGACGCGCGGCTGGGCGATTTCATTGAGGACAAGATCAGCGAGTCACCGGCCGATTCGGTCGCGGTTGCATCGTTGAAAGCCAGCGCTCAGGAGCTACTTCAGACGCTAACGCCGCGTGAGGCCAGGGTCTTGGCCATGCGCTTTGGTATCGGTATGGATACCGATTATACGCTCGAGGAAGTTGGCCGGGAGTTCAATGTGAGTCGCGAACGTATCCGCCAAATCGAGGCCAAGGCGCTACGCAAACTGCGCGAGCCCGGTTGCTCCGAGCACCTACGAAGCTTCCTCGATAACGAATAACACGCCCGCTGTCAGCGGGCGTGTGCCTCATCGGGATCGATTGATCTCGATCAAGGAATGTGGGTGAATACCGTCTTATCCTGCGCATGGGATAATGAAAATAAGGAGCAATACTATGGCACTCAAAGATCTGCTCGTGCATGTCGATAACAGCAAGGCCTGTGCAGCGCGTGTAGAAGCGGCCATACGCTTGGCTCGATCGAATCAGGCACATCTGAGCGGTGTTTACGTGTTGCCCATGATCAGTGTTCCGGGCTACGCCGAGGCACAGATCCCACTGGAAGTGATCGAGGCGCAAAGACAGGCGGCTCGCACCCAAGCCACCGAGGCGGAAAAGCTATTTCGCTCCGCTACCGAAAAGGCGGGTATTTCTAGCGAATGGCGTAGCGTGGAGGACGACTTCGCTCGCGCCTTGACGCTGAATGCACGTTATGTCGACGTCGCGGTAATGGGCCAGGTGGACAAGTCCGACCCGATGGCGATCAGCGGTTTAGTCGAACGAGTCATGCTCGACGCCGGCCGCCCGGTGCTTGTGATTCCTTATATCGGTGCGGGCAACACACTCGGTGAACGTGTGTTGATTGCGTGGAACGCGAGCCGCGAAGCCATCCGTGCCGTCCACGATGCACTGCCGCTGCTGCAGAAGGCGAAGAGCGTCACGGTCATGGCGATTAACCCACCCGCAGGCGAAGAAGGGGATGGCGATATACCGGCTGCTGATATCAGCCTGCATCTCGCGCGCCACGGCGTTAAGGTCGAAGCCGATCATGTGGAGGCGCATGATATCGCCGTAGGCGATATGTTGTTATCTCGCGCCGCTGATAAGGGCACGGATCTGATCATCATGGGTGGTTATGGTCATTCGCGTCTGCGCGAGTTGGTGCTCGGTGGCGCTACGCGCCACATACTTGAGCATATGACCGTGCCGGTGCTGATGTCGCATTGAGCCATTGTCCAGAGGATATGTAGAGGATAGATCGATGCGGGTCGGTGAGTTTTGTAATCGCGACGTGGTCATTGTGCGCAAGGACACACAGGTGCTGGAAGCGGCGCAGCTTATGCGCTCACATCATGTTGGTGATCTGGTTGTAATCGAGGAGCGTGCCGGCAAACCGATTCCCGTTGGTATCATCACCGATCGCGATATCGTAGTTGAAGTGGTCGCTAAGAACGTCGCCCTTGATGCCGTTTCCATCGGCGATGTCATGAGTTTCGAGCTGACGACTGCCGGTGAAGACGATGACATCTTCGATACGGTGAAGCTAATGCGCACGAGAGGCGTTCGTCGGGTGCCGGTGGTCGACAAGCAAGGCGTGCTCGCCGGCATCCTAGCGATTGATGACCTGCTCGGCCTGCTGGAAGAGTTCGTCGGCGACGTGACAGGGGTCATCATGCGCGAGCAAGCGCGCGAACAGAAGGGTCGTCCCTAAACGCAAAGCCCACGCGCGCTTTCACCAAGGCAGCATTATTATTCTTTGCATTCCGCTGCCGGACAGGTTACCCACGCCCCCTTTAGATCCAGTTGACCTTTCATTCGCTCGGCGAATGCCCGTGCTCCTGCCTTGGAATCAAAGCGCGTGATACGCACGCGATAATGGGTACGACCACCGATCTCGGCAGTTGTCACCTCGGCTGCATAGCCTGCCTGCTGAAGACGCCGCGCTAGTTGTCGCGCACCCCGCTCTTCCACTTGTGAAGCGAGTTGTACGACCCATCCGCCGTCAGGAATAGTAAGTCCACGGGGCAGAACGGGCTGCGTCGCAGCGATCCATGCCTGTAGCATCTCAGGATCCGCAGGTGTGACTGGCCCCGGGGCACCCGCCTTCGGCGCCCGAAACACGGTGTGAGGTTGATCCATAAGGAGACGGCCGCTGCTCGGGTGGGTCACTGTAAACGAACCGGCAATCAGGCATATCACCTCGGCTTCTGCCGTGGTATTGCCACAGAGATCGGCTTGCTGGACGCTGGCGACGGTGTTGCCGAGCTCAACCGTGATATCCCGTGATATTGGTAGTGTGGTGCTTGCCGCACTCAAACGAAAGGAACCTTGGGAAATAGTGAGGGTTGCGCGCAGCGACGCCGGCTTGTCCAAAGACTCATGCAGCTCACGAATCGATAATCGCGAGTGGCTACCGAGCCTAAGCATACTGCCATCGCGCAATAACACCGCAAGGCGGCCGTCTTCGCCGGTCTCGATAAGATCCAGCTCCCGCAGGCTCGTGCCGGCAGTCAACGCTTGCTGTTGCCCTTCGCGTTGCAGCCACGCTGGCATCTGTAACTCCGTTACGATGGCCGCTCGTGCTGGAGCGGCGATAAGAGCGATAAATGCGGCGAGCAGCAGTGCTTTCCTATCCATCAATATAAACTAAACCAGGGCGCCACTTACCTGTCGTTGATCTATATCAAGATCAAGCCATGGTTGCATCCGGCGTCGTATTGGGCAGATGTCGATGAACCTAAGTGACGATCCTTAACAGCAGCAGTCCGATGCACAAAGCAAATCCCGTTATCGGCACCCACAGAGGATAACGTACGATTCCAGGTGGGTGAGGTGCGCGCACCTTTAACCGCCAAAGCGCAAGATTGATTAATGCAAAAACGATCAACGTAATGAAGCTTGTCGCTTCGGCGAGCATTACCAGGGGCAACCACAACGCCAGCAGCAATATGACAAGCGCCACCGCCAGCGTGGCTCGAATGGGTGTCTGTGTGCGTGCGTTTACGGTCGCGAACATCACTGGAGCGATGCCCTCTCGGGCCATCCCATAGACGACCCGCGAGGCCATGATGATCTGAATCAAAGCGCCGTTGACTACGGCGACAAGGCCGATCAAACCAATGCTGCTGATGACGGATTGATGTCCACTGTGCTCAATCAGGCTCGCCAACGGCGCATCGCTGCGCGCAAGCTCCTCGGGCGTCATTGCCAACACCGCGACCAGTGCAATCAGCACGTAGATAACTGTGGTGGCAATAACGGCGATAATGATCGCAAGCGGCAGATTGCGCTGCGGATTTTTGACCTCCTCCGCCACGTTCACCATATCTTCGAAGCCAATGAAGGCATAAAAGGCAAGAAAAGTCCCCAGCATAATCCCCAGCCACGCGTCCCCCTGCAGTGGCGGTATCAATTCCGGCCAGCGCTGCGGCAGCTCGCCCAGGCTATCGCGGGAAAGCATCAGCACGAGCAGTAACCCAAAGAGCTCGAGGACGGTGGTCAGGGTGGCTACCCACACCGACTGACTGATCCCCCAGCCGGCCAGTAAGCCAAGGGCAATAACCAGTGTGGCGATCGCCAACCAATGGGGTGTGTGCACGAACACCTGTAGGTAGCCGACGAAACCATTGGCGAGCGTTGCCGAGGAGACAATGCCCATCAGTACTACCGACCAACCCGTCATGCCCGACAACAGGCGTCGGTGAAACGCTTCCTCGACGTACGCGGCTTCGCCGGCGCTGCGCGGGTAGCGCGCCGATAGCTCGGCGTAGGAGAACGCGGTAAAAGCGGCAATGATGGCGGCCAACGCGAAAGCGAAAGGCGCGTACATACCTGCGAGACCAGCGACTTTGCCGATGAGGACGTAGATACCCGCGCCGATAATCGTGCCCAGCCCGTAGAACGTTATCAGGGAGAGGGGAAGACTGCGCTTGAGCTCTGTCGGTATTGGTTGTGGGCACATGTTTTGCGGAGACAATTAAACACTTGCGGCCCGTTAAATCAATGCGTGCAATCCGCTTTGGCACAGCCCAATTTGTTTAAACAGCCCATGAAAGTTTGTTGATCTGAATCAAAGCACGGGCGAGCCAATCGTGATCTGGTAATCACAGACGCTAAAGGCGAGACAAGGGTGGAACAACAAATATTTTCCTTCATGGACGATCTTGGACCGACGAAGATCATCCATGTCTACGAGCCATCGGTGGCACTCAAGGCCGTGCTGGTAGTAGACAACGTGGCCATGGGACCGGCTATTGGTGGGCTGCGCATGGCTCCGGATGTCAGCACAGAAGAATGTGTCCGCCTGGCCCGTGCCATGACCTTGAAAAATGCGGCCGCCGGTCTGCGCCACGGCGGCGGCAAATCAGTGCTCTACGGCGATCCGAAGATGCCTAAGGCCGATAAGGAGCAATTAGTAAGGTGCGTTGCCTGTGCGCTCGCTGACGTGCGCGAGTACATCTTTGGGCCGGATATGGGCACGGACGAGGAGTGCATGGCTTGGGTGCATGACGAGATCGGTCGTTCGGTTGGGTTGCCGAGTGAAATCGGGGGCATCCCCTTGGACGAGATTGGCGCGACTGGTTGGGGTTTAAGCCATGCCACGGACGTCGCCCTCAAATATTGCGATTTCACCTTGGACGGGGCGCGCCTCGTGATCCAGGGGTTCGGCGCTGTGGGTGCGCATGCCGCACGTTTCTTAAGCGAAAAAGGTGCGGTGTTGGTAGCCACCGCAGACTCGCGCGGGACAATTTACAACACTCAAGGTTTGGATGTCGGCAAGCTCATTGAGCTTAAGCGCTCCGGGAAAAGCGTTGTCGATCTGCCACAAGCGGAGAAGCTCAACGCTGATGCCTTGATCGATATCGATTGCGACATTTGGATACCAGCGGCGCGGCCCGATGTGATCAACGAGGGCAATGCGCACCGGTTGAAGGCCAAGCTCATCGTCGAAGGGGCGAATATTCCGATCACCGAGGCGGCGGAGAGATACCTTCACGAGAAAGGTGTGCTCTGTGTTCCGGATTTCATTGCCAACGCTGGTGGCGTAATTTGTGCTGCTATGGAGTATGAGAAGGCCAGCGAGAAGGCGGCGTTTGAGGCGATCCAGGAAAAACTGTGCGTTAACACCGAGGTGGTGTTGGATACTGCCAGACGTAAGCAAATTCTTCCGCGCGCCGCGGCCACCGAGCTTGCCGTGCAGCGGGTGAAGAAAGCCATGAGCATACGGCGGTGGTCTGTTTTTTGACTGAGGTAAGATGAAGTTTAGAGGTAGGTTTTCGTGGGTTACGACTCATCAATCAGGACCCGTAGTTCACCGACCCCAGAAGAGCTAGGCGGACCCATACGCAGCACTCGCAAGAGCTACTTTCACCGCGGCGGCATGCAGCCGCTACTAGGCGCAACGATCCCCGAGCACTTTGCCGTTGTCGTGCAACAGCACAGCCAACGCGAGGCGGTCGTGTCATTGCCGCAGCGTCGCCGGCTGACCTACGCAGAGTGTGCGGAGGCGGTCGACTTGCTTGCACGGGGATTAGTGGCCATGGGGTTTGTCAAGGGTGATCGCATCGGCGTATGGTCCACCAATAACATCGAGTGGCTGTTGCTGCAGCTGGCCACAGCCCGCATCGGTGCGATTCTGGTAAACATCAATCCCGCTTACCGGCCGAAGGAGCTCGCCTATGCACTGCGGCGTTCCGAGGTCCAGGGCCTGTTTACGATCCCCCGCTTTCGTAACAGCGACTATGTAGCCATGTTGCTCGAACTCATTCCCGCTCTCAAAACTGCCAAGGACGGCCTGCTTGAAAGCGACGAGGTTCCTACGCTACGAAGGGTCATCCTGTACGATCCGGTTAGTCCCGACAACACGCAGCGGCCTCATGCCGGCTTCGTTGTCTGGCCGGAGGTGCTGAGCGCTGGCGAGAGCGTACCAATGCAGGAGCTCGAGGCGATCACGACCTCACTAGATTTGGATGATTCCATAAATATTCAATACACCTCTGGCACTACAGGCTTTCCTAAAGCGGTCGTGCTCACACATCACAATATCCTTAATAATGCATTCTTCGCCGCACGTGCCATGCACTTCACCGAGACAGATCGGTTGTGCGTACCGGTGCCGTTTTATCACTGCTTCGGCATGGTACTGGCCAACCTATTATGTCTGTCTGTCGGCGCCTGCATCGTCGTTGCCTGCGAACACTTCGACGCGCTGGCCGTGTTGCAGGCGATCACACGTGAGCGTTGTACCGCAGTCCATGGCGTGCCAACCATGTTCATTGCCGAGTTGGAACACCCTCAATTCAAGGACTTCGATCTTTCGAGCTTGCGAACGGGAATCATGGCCGGAGCACCCTGTCCATCACCATTAATGAAGCGTGTCATGCAAGACATGCATTGTAGCGAGATCCTGATTGGCTATGGCGAAACCGAGGCGTCACCACTGACACATCTCACGTTGTGCAGTGACAACATGGAGCGCCGGACCGAAACGGTCGGAACGAACCTGCCGCACCAGGAGGTCAAGGTGGTCGGTGTGCAAGGTGGTGAAACGGTATCAACAGGGCAAACGGGTGAGATCTGCTTCCGCGGCTACCACATCATGAAGGGTTATTATGGCGACATGGAAGCGACTCGCAAAGCAGTGGACGGGCAGGGATGGCTACACTCCGGTGACCTCGGCACGATGGACAGGGACGGCTACGTGCGAATCACTGGACGATTGAAAGAAATGATTATCCGCGGCGGAGAGAACATTTATCCGCGAGAGATCGAGGACTTCATATTCACGCACCCGAAGGTGGCAGAAGTCGCCGTATTTGGCGTGCCTGATGAATACTACGGCGAGGAGATCATGGCGTGGATCCAGCTGCATGCGGGCGAAACGGCGACTGAGGAAGAGATCCGCCAGTTTTGCAAGGGCCGTATCGCGCACTTCAAAGTCCCAAAGTACATCCGCTTTGTCGATGAGTTTCCGATGACGGTCACGGGCAAGTTGCAGAAGTTTCGCATGCGAGAAATAGCGATCGAGCAGATGCGCGCCGACGGTTGAGATACGTAAGACGAACTGGAGTTGTGACTCCGAGCATCAACACATGGCAAGTACGACACAGAACCTACAGGAATTATCCAGGTGCGACAGCATTTATCCCCGCCTTGTCGAGCTTAGACGCGCGTTTCACCGATACCCAGAGTTGGCTTTTGAAGAAGTGCGCACGGCAGAGACTGTCATGGCGGAGCTTCGGCGCCTCGACATACCGTACGAGTATGGCGGAAAAGGCAGCGGCGTTGTGGGTCGCCTTTCTAGTGGCAATCGCGATGCCCCCACGATAGCGCTGCGCGCGGAGATGGATGCGCTTCCCGGTACGGAGAGTACCGGGTTGCCTTTTGCCTCGGCGGTTGACGGCAAGATGCACGCCTGCGGACACGATGCGCACATGGCTATGGTGCTCGGCGCCGCCGCGTTACTGAGAGAGTTGCCGCCAAACGGGAATGTGTTGCTTGTGTTTCAGCCCGCTGAGGAACGGGGCGGCGGGTCGCGTGTAGTAATTCGCTCAGGGGCACTTAAGGGCGTGCACGCAATCTTTGCCGGCCATGTCACTAACCACTATCGGGTAGGGGAAATCATGATCGCCAGTGGCGTCATTACCGCCCAATCGGATCGCTTCGCCATCAAAGTCAAAGGCCGGGGTGGCCACGGTGCCCGGCCACACGAGGCCGTGGATGCTGTAGTGGTAAGCGGAATGTTGATCGCGGCCATACAAACCTTGGTGTCACGCGAGATCGATCCCGTTTATCCTTCGGTGGTGACAATCGGCAGAGTCCAGGCGGGCACGGCGCCTAATGTCATCGCCGAGGAGGCCGTGTTGGAAGGCACAATCCGTACCACCCATCTGCAAACGCGCAAACACATCCATCATGGCTTAACGCGAATGGCAAAGGCATTGGGGGCGCTGCACAATGCGGAGGTCGATATCACGATCACCGAGGGCTACCCGCCAGTGGTGAACACGCAGCGCGAGGCTCAGTTAGCAGAGCGCGCAGCGCGCGCGGTAGTGGGTGATGCAGGGCTTGTGACGATGGATCATCCAAGCATGGGCTCGGAAGATTTTTCCTATTACCTGCATGAAATTCCGGGTTGCTTTGTCCGTCTTGGATGTCGCCGCAGCGAGCAGGGATACACCCCCTTGCATAGCCCGGCATTCGATATCGACGAGGGGGTACTCAAAGTCGGCGCTGCGTTCTTCGATGAACTGGTGCGAGTTGCCTTGAGCGAATACCCTCGATGAAGCACGACGATGCGCTTTAAAGCCTCAGAGTCTCTGTCGATTGGCGTGGAGCTGGAACTGCAGCTGCTCGATAACAGAACCTTGGATGCGGCTGACGGCATCATGCCGTTGATGGAGTTCTATCCGCAGAGCCGTTACGTCAAACCAGAGTTCATTCAGAATACCGTCGAGATCGCCTCCAAGGTTTGCAGTGACTTGCCTGAGCTCGAATCTCACGTTAAATCCTTGACGGCGAATATTCGCTCTCGATGTAAGGCGCTCGGCATGACGCTCTGCGGCGGTGGTTCGCACCCGTTTTCTAAACGCCTCGCCGAGATTACGCCGACCCGACGTTACTTGAAGTTGGAGAAAACATCTGGCTACCTAGGTCACATTCAACTTACGTTTGCACTGCATGTGCACCTCGGCATGCCCTCGGGAGAGGAGGCGGTAGTTGTCCTTGGCGAGCTGAAGCCTTATCTCCCGCTGCTGCTGGCCATGTCAGCTAACTCCCCGTTCTGGCATGGCTACGACACCGGCTACGTGTCTTATCGTCATCGGATTCTCGCAGCGACCCGCAGTTACGGGGTACCCCCATCTTTTACGGGCTGGGAAGACTTCACTCGCTTTTTCGAGATCAGCCGCCGGGCTGGCATCTTCGAGACGATCAAGGACATCCACTGGGACATCCGTCCTCATCCTAACTGGGGCACGTTGGAAGTCCGCGTGATGGACATGCAGTCTACGATTAGCGACGCCGTTGCCCTCGCCGGGTTTGTGCGCGCTCTGGTTTTGTTTCTGCAACGTACTCGCGGGGCGCACCGTCCTGCGGGCCTGCCTAGACCACTGCCATGGTGGACAGAAAGGGAAAATCACTTCCAGGCCTCGCGCCTCGGGCTCGCGGCGACCTATGTCATGGACGAGCACGGGGCCGTTAGTCCATTGGCAGACATGTTCGATCGCGTGACGGACGCGGTCGCTCCAGTTGCCGATGGGCTGGGACAGGGCGCTTTTCTCGAACGACTCAGAAAGTCGATCGGGCGCAATCCACCATATGACCGTCAAAGGGAGATCTATCTCGAGACAGGGTCATTGCAGCAGGTCGCCGCCTCATTGGTTGACGCATTGGAACAAGACACATTAGAGCCGGCGCCGGCGTGTGTGGGCTGAGTGCGCGTTTGCTTGCAAAGGTTGTTTCCCACAGCAAACTACCGAGAATCGCGAAGTTCCCGAACAGAAGGCGAGGCGTGAGCAGCTGCAAGTTGCACTGACTTGCAATAGCTCGAGCCACCCGCGAGGCGACAACGCGCTATGGATTTCCAAAAATTCGACGGCAAGAGCAAAGATGAGGTGTTTCGCACCCTCGGCTGTACGGAAATGGGGTTGAGTGCCGCCGAGGCCAGAGCGAGACAAGTGCGCTACGGCAAGAACGAGATTAGCTTCCACCGGGCCAAATCGCCGTTGCGCATGTTGCTCGAGGAATTTACTGCGTTATTTCCGCTGCTGTTGTTAGCTTCGGCGCTGCTCGCTCTGCTCGCCGATTATCTCAGTCCGGGGGAAGGCTACGATCTGATCGCACTCGCGCTTGCGGGCGTGGTGGTGCTCAACGCCCTTGTGTCGTTTTTGCAGAATTACAAGGTCGAGAAACTCATGATTTCGTTTCTCGATTACATTCCCAAGCATGTCGCGCTGTTGCGCGACGGCGAAAAGGTCTTGCTCGATGCCAAGGACGTGGTACCCGGTGACATATTGTTTATCCAAGAAGGCGACAAGATCTCTGCCGACGGCATTGTGGTTGCCTCCAATCAGCTCCTGGTCGATGAATCGATCCTCACCGGCGAGTCCGAGCCTGTCACTAAGTCCACACTGGCTGAGTGTGTTAACCCATCCTGTCGGGTGTTTTCGGGTGCCACGGTGATGAAAGGTAACGCCCATGTCGTGGTGGTGAAGACTGGTCGTTCGACGTCGATTGGCGCCATCTCGCAGCTTTCGCAGGCGGTGCATCAGGACCTGACCCCGATGCAGAAAGAGTTGCAGAATTTCGTGCGCAAGATCACCTATCTAGCGCTGGGGATCGGCGTGGTGTTCTTCAGCGTCGGATACCTCATCGGCAACACATTCTGGACCAACCTGATATTTGCCATCGGCATCATTGTGGCCAACGTGCCCGAGGGGCTGTTGCCTACCGTCACGCTGGCGTTGACGCAGGCGTCTGTACGCATGAGCAGGCGCAACGCCGTGATCAAACACATCCTCTCGGTCGAGACGCTCGGCAGCACCACGGTGATCTGTGCCGATAAGACCGGGACGTTGACACAGAATAAGCTTCATGTGGAAACGCTCTATCTTGATTGGATCGAAGTCGCACCGGGCGACCGACACGCTTATGAGAGAAACCCGGCCGCCAAGACCCTGACCGAGATCATGGCCTTGTGTAACGACGCGATCGCTTCCCGCGCCGACAATAACCGCATCGAATTTAAAGGGGACCCGACCGAAACCGCGCTCGCCGAATTCGTCGAGAAGATCGGCGGTTACGAAGCGCTGCGCGCCAATTTCGAGGCACTGAGCAGCCAGCCGTTCGATGCTGAGTTGAAGTACATGTCTACTACCTATCGCACCCAGGATGGCAGTCAGTACATGACGGTCAAGGGTGCACCCGAGGTCATCATCGACCGTTGTGTTTCCGTACATACGCAGGGCGCGGTGAGAAAACTTGCACGGGCGGAGAAAAACAAGCTCAACGCCCAGGCTGAGACCTATGCGGCGGACGGACTGCGGGTACTGGCGCTCGCGTATCGTGTGGTGAGGGATTCCTCGGCGGACGCGCGCGACCTCGTCTTCGTCGGCTTGGTTACCATGGTGGATCCACCGAGAGTGGAAGTCCCCGCGGCGGTCGCGGCCTGCAAGAGCGCCGGCATTCGTATCATCGTCATCAGCGGTGACAAAGCGGAAACAGTCACCTACATCGCACGCAAGTTAGGCATTGTCAATCAGCCGCGCGTGATTGAAGGCGAAGAGCTCGCGACCATGGGCACGGAGCGCCTCGTTGCAGCCCTGCAAAAAGAGGAGGTGCTGTTTGCGCGCATCGCGCCAGAGCAGAAGCTCGATATCGTCGATGCGCTTAAGCAAATGGACGAAGTGGTGGCGGTGACGGGAGATGGTGTGAATGACGCACCCGCACTCAAACGCGCCGACATCGGTGTTGCCATGGGTTTGCGCGGCACCGATGTTGCCAAGGAAGCTTCGGATATCATTTTATTGGACGACAACTTTGCCACCATCATCAAGGCGATCGAGGAGGGCAGAGCGGTTTACGACAACATAAAGAAATTCATCACCTATGTGCTGACCAGCAATGTACCCGAGATCCTGCCCTTTATCGCCTATGTGCTGTTTCCAATTCCGCTGCCGATCACCGTGGTGCAGATCCTCTCCATCGACTTGATTACGGATATTCTGCCTGCTATCGGTCTTGGGAATGAACCTCCCGAAGCCGATGTCATGCGGCGGCCGCCGCGACACCACAACGAGCGGCTGGTTAGCTTCAAGACCTTCCTCAGAAGCTATGGCATCATCGGCCCGGCCGAGGCCGCGCTGTCTTTTATGGTGTTTTTTATTGTTCTCGATACCGGCGGCTGGGGCTGGGGGGAACGGCTGACGGCAGGCGTACCACTTTATGGGCAGGCCGCAGGCGCGTTCCTTGCCACTATCATCCTGGGTCAGATCGGCAATGTCATGGCGTGCCGCACGAACCGGCAAAGCGCGGTGCCTTACCTCGCGCGTTTCAACGCTTGGATATGGTCCGGCGTGACGGTTGAGGTGTTGTTCATCTTCGCCATCATTTATTTGCCGATATTTCATCACTTCTTCACGACGAGTCCATTACAAGTCGACATTTGGCTCGTGATGCTTATCGCGCCCCTTGTGATCTTCGTGATCGAGGAGCTCAGGAAGTATCTAGTGCGAAAGGGTGTGAACATTCTTTCCGCATAGAAGTATGCGTATGAGTGGGACTTCCAACACAATCTCTGTGACCGCAAGGTGATTGTAGCCGAAACACTTTCGTCGTTGCTGGGTTCGCTGGAAAAGCATGGCCAGCGCGCGGCGCTCATGGTGTTCCTCAGGGAGGACCTGGAAAGCTGGACCTATGCACAATTGGCGGAGCGAGTACACGGTTTGGCGGCCGGCCTGATGGTGGCTGGACTAGATCGGGGCGATCACGCGGTGCTTTTTGCGCCCAATTCGGCACCCTGGATCATCGCTTGTCTCGCCTTACTGGAGATCGGGGCAATTCCTGTACCAGTGGATGCCCAGTCCCCGGACGAGGATTTGGCGCATGTTCTGTCAGACAGCGGAGCCCATTGGGTCTTTGTGACTTCTGGGTTTCAACAACGACTCATACAAGCACGAGCATATGCAAACAAGAGATTGATCCTGTTGGACGAAGAGTCACGGGACGATGCTAAACACTGGCATCATTTCTTGGCCAAAAAGCGCAGCGAGCCGCCCGTCGTTCTACCGCAGGAGCCTGCCGTACTGTTTTACACATCGGGCACTACCGGGCCACCGAAGGGGGTTGAGCTCACCCACCGGAATCTCATCAGCAACATCGCCGCATTGCTGGGGCTAGGCATCGCGCGCCCCGACGATCGCTTGTTGCTGCCCCTACCATTGCACCACGTCTATGCTTTCACGGTTGGTTTGTTGGCGCCCTTGGCGCTGGGAGCAACGATCGTGATGCCGCAGTCGTTGACCGGAAATCAAATCCAGCGGGCGCTCAGGAAGGGACGGGCGACGGCGATACTCGGGGTGCCTAGGTTGTACGCCGCCTTGTGTGATGCCATCACGCGACGAATCAGTGAGCACGGACACATCGCCGCTACCTTGTTTCGAGCGCTGTTGGGACTGTCGATTCAGCTTCGCCGGACGCTCCGTGTCAATATCGGCAAATGGCTGTTTGCACCGCTGCGCCAGCGTTTTGCACCCGAGGTGCGTATGGTCATCTCGGGAGGCGCAGCCCTTGAACCCGCGTTGGCGCGGAAGCTGGAAGGATTGGGCTGGCAGGTTGCGACGGGCTACGGCCTTACAGAAACATCACCGATACTCACCTTCAATCCACCGGGTGCGCGTCGCTTCGACAATGCAGGCCGCCCGCTGCCAGGGGTTGAGTTGCGCATCGTTAAGGCGGAGACGCCCGCAGCGTTCGGCGAGGTGCTCGCGAAGGGTGCCAACGTGTTCTCGGGATACCGGCATTTGCCACAACTAAATGGCCAGGCATTCACCGCTGATGGCTGGTTCCGCACCGGAGACCTGGGTTACGTCGATAGCAAAGGGTATCTTCACCTGACGGGCCGGGCTTCAGCTATGATCGTTTCGCCGGGCGGGCAAAATATCAATCCCGAAGACATAGAAACGGCTTTGCAGAGCGGGCGCTACGTCGCCGAGGCCGGAGTGTTGCAGGATGGTAGCCGCTTAAGCGCGCTGGTTGTTCCCGAGCCCAGTGCCGCGCGCGAGATCGATCCGCAGCTTCTAGCACAGGTGGTACGTGAGGAGGTATTGAAGCAATCACGTGGGCTGCCGTCCTATCAGCAGGTCACTAACGTCCTCATCGATGAACTGCCATTACCGCGCACGCGCCTTGGCAAGTTGCGACGTCACAAACTAAACCAGCGCTACCAACAGCTACAACACCAAAAGGGTAAAGGACCGGCGTCCTCACCGGTAGATTCAGTAGAGATTCTTAGCCCCGAAGACCGCGAGCTGTTGGGGGATCCCATCGCCAAACTGGTGTGGGATTGGCTAGTTAAGCGTTTTTCCGATCAGCGCTTGATGCCCGATAGCAATGTTCGCCTCGACTTGGGGGTGGATTCTATGGAGTGGCTGAGTCTCACGATGGAGCTGCGTGGTCGCACCGGTGTGGAGCTTAGTGACGATGCAATCGGACGCATCGACACGGTGCGCGATTTGCTGCGAGAAGCCAGTGTTGCTGGCTACGCGACGGAAGCAGAGGTTGCCCCCGAAGCGCGGCTGCGCGAGCCACAGGCGCTGTTGGACGAAGCACAGCGTCGTTGGCTGAAACCATCTGGCATCTTCGCACAAACGTTCGGTCTGCTGTTGTATGTGCTCGCGTGCCCGCTGATGCAACGTTTGTTCCACCTGACCATATCGGGAGAAGCGCATATACCAAAGACCGGTCCGTATATTCTCGTAGCCAATCACGAGAGCCTGTTGGACCCAGTGATCATCGGTGTGGCACTAGGTAGAAAAGGCCTACAGCGTACCTGTTGGGGCGGGTGGACCGGCATCATGTTCAATAGTCCTCTCAAACGCATGTTTAGCCGGGCGATGCACGTGCTGCCGGTAGATCTGCGCAAGGGCCCTCTGTTCACCTTGGCATTGGCGGCCGCGGCAATGCAAGAGGGGTACAATCTCGCATGGTTTCCCGAAGGCGAGCGCTCGACTACCGGCGAGCTGCTCCCTTTTCGAGCGGGAATCGGTTTGTTGGCACGGGCCCATACGACACCCGTGATACCGGTGTGGATCGAAGGCAGCGGCAAGGCATTACCGCCAGGCGCAAAGTGGCCGCGGCGCGTAACCCTCGGTATCAGCTTCGGTGCGCCGCTCGATCCCAAACAATTGGAGCAGCAGGGGACCGGTGACCAGCCGCATGAGCGGATTGCGAGCGCACTACGTGAGGAAGTGGTGCGTTTGCGACCACAACGCGGCAGCGCTCGAGCCGCTACCCGATAATGACCGATAACTCGCAGCTAGGATAAGCGTCCGTGCCCTCCAGTGAGCATGAACCCCTTGTTGATGTAATCCCGGTTGCCGTCTTTCTCTCGGGACGCCGTCGTGGGCAGATGGAAAAGCTCGAGCGGGAGACCCTTCGGATCACTCGTGGTCCTGGCGCCGAGATTAGATTTTTGACTCCCGATGAGGAAGGCGCGCGCGAGTATCACGCCACGTTGCACCGCTCCGGTGCGACGTACGAGCTGGAAGTAACGCCCGATCGCAGTGTTTGGGTGAATGGTGAACGCGTAGAAGAAAGCCGCATACTGCAATCCGGCGACTTGGTCGAGATCGGTCAAAGCGGGCCGGTTATTCGTTACCGCCTGTATCCTGCCGGTGCGGCGTGGAGAAAATCCATTACCGAGGTGTTTGCCGATTCCGTCGATGGTGCGCGGGCGGATGGACTCACCACATTGGGTCGGGGCACGAGATTCCTCGCTAACGTTACTCGGGACCTCGCCACACAAACGTCTCTGTGGTTCCGCATCTGGTTGCTTGTTTTGCTCACCTTGTTAGTAGTAAGCGTGGCGCTACTCGTTGTGCAAAATCTTCGCCTGCAGAAGCGCATGACGATAGAAGGGGTTCGCATCGAAGGGCTCGCGCAGCTGCTCGAGAAAGCACGTGCTCAAGCGCTGAGCCGTGACGAGCTGTTGGCGCTGCGGGTCGAAGTGGAGGCCGCTTTGGCCGCCGCCACTGAACGCTTGGAGGCTCTGGAAGCGGGCCGTGGTGCGGTGGCCCGTATCATAGAATCTGCCACCCCTTCGGTGGCATTCGTGCAAGGCGCTTTCGGGTTCAACGAGCCCAAGACCGGGAAAATGCTGCGCTATGTCGAAACCCCGGAAGGAATAATTCTGTTCACTCTGGAAGAGCACGGTAAGATCGTGGAACTGCCGTTTACCGGTACCGCCTTCGTTGTGTCTGAAGATGGCCTGCTGTTGACCAACAGACACGTGGCCGAGCCTTGGTTCGACGACCCGCGCACAGAGTTCGCCAAAGAACGTGGGCTTGAGCCGGTGCTCCAGCGTCTGATTGGGTTCATGCCGGATGTAAAGGGGCCGCTTGGGCTTGAGCTCGTTCGTAGCAGTGACGAGACGGACCTGGCGCTATTACGGGTCAGTGAGAAAATCAAGGGGCTGCGCGCGCTCGAGCTCAACCCAACCACCCCTCGGCCGGGTGATGAGGTCATCGTTTTGGGGTACCCGTTGGGCATGCAGGCGCTGGTAGTGAGAGCCAGCCCGGAGTTCCTGAAGGCCGCCACACCGGACGGCGATGCGGATTTTTGGTCTCTTGCGCGACGTCTTTCCGAGGCAGGTTACATCAAGCCGCTTGCCACCCGGGGTATTGTCAGTCAGGTCTCGCAAGAGGTGGTTGCCTACGATGCCGAGACTGCAATCGGCGGCAGCGGCGGGCCGGTGTTGGACCTCGGCGGACGCGTCGTCGCCGTCAATGCCGCCGTATTGGAGGAGTTTGGAGGATCCAACGTGGGCGTGCCAGCCCTGCGCGCGCGGGCTTTTCTAGATAAGTTGCAAACCCTGGAAAAATAAAAAGATACACTCGAACGCAGCGGGGCCTTGCAAACACGCCTGAGCTGCGCGAGAAGTCACTCAAGAAAGTACTGCTCGAACGAAACCCCCGCATCGACGTAACACGGCCGGAAAAAGCATCCATAAAGGCCGGAGTGTTTGTTCATAGCTGCTGTACGTTTGAGCTAAATCAAGGCAGTTGTTGTGCGCGATGGGATAATGACGACATGACTAAACCCATTAATATAGTTAACGTCGGCGCACCCGACCCGGAATTGAAGAACTCGCCGATCTTCGATCGCGAAAACGAAGAGTTTGACCTACTCGATCTCGAGCTAGAGAGTGGTGTTTGCTATTTCAACGCGATCTCCTATCCAGATGGTGAGTATGTGTGCAGCGGCAATGAGCTGCTGCGCTGTGAGCGGGGTGTGTGGATCCGCAAGGGCTCCTGTTATCCGGGCTGACGCGGCGCCTGCGATGGAGTTGCGATGACGGAATTTGAACCGATGGTAAATCGCTGGTATCGGAACCTGGAACACGGCGACGAGTTTCAAGTGGTCGCACGTGACGAACAGCAGGACACCGTGGACATTCAGTATTTCGACGGCAATCTCGAAGAGATCGATCTGGAGGCGTGGAACGCGATGGAGCTGGAGCCGATCGAGCCACCGGAAGATTGGACCGGGAGCGTCGATGCAATCGAAGCCGACGACCTGGGTTACACGGACACGAGCCTTACAGCCGAAGAGCGCGGCAAGCAGCCACAAGAGGGCTTGAGCGGGGAGGTGGAGCAGGAGGAGCAAGAGGGCGAGGAAGAGGATTGAGATTTGAGGAAGAATCGCCGTTGGTTTTCGCACATAAGGAGGAATGACAATGAGCAACATGTTAAAGGTGATTGAGGTACTGGCCGAATCCGACAAGAGTTGGGAAGATGCGGCCGCGCAAGCGGTGGCGAACGCCAGCAAGACGCTGCACGGTGTTAAATCGATCTATGTCGAAAACATGGAGGCCAAAGTAGAGGGCGACAAGATTGTCAGCTATCGCATTAATGGCAAGATCTCTTTCATGCTGGAGCGGTAGACCCGAGAAATAGGAGATCCATGACGCACGAATGGAAGGGTAGGGACAGAGACCGACTGATCCAGGAGCACGATCACGACACCTACAAGTCCAAGCGCAAGCTGCCTGAACCGACGGTCTGCCCCGAATGCGGGGCTGTGTTTCACCAGGGTAGATGGACGTGGACGTCCAGGCCGCCCGATGCTCATGAAACGCTGTGTCCAGCATGCCATCGTGTGCACGATCATTACCCTGCGGGCTACGTAACCTTGAGCGGTGAGTTTCTGCGTGCTCATAGCGAGGAGTTGTTGCGCCTAGCGCGCCATGTCGAAGCCCGGGAAAAGGCGGAGCATCCTCTGAAGCGCATCATGGACATAGCGGAACAAGACAGCAGCACCGTCATCACCACGACCGATCTCCATCTGGTTCGCAGCATCGGCGATGCGCTTTTTCATGCCTATGAAGGCACGCTCGATTACCGCTATGCCGAGGAATCGAACATCCTGCACGTGACCTGGGAGCGTTAACCTATAGCGAGTGCAGGACGTCATTTAGACCGGGAAATAAATGGCTATCATCGGTATCGGTCTGGGTGCATCCAAGTCGGCCGCGGCGGTGCTGCGTGGCGGCCGTCCGGCGATCAGGGTTTCAGGGCTCAGGGTTGTTGTTCCTCGAGCTCGAGTTTCAGTGAAAAGAATTGCAGGAGATCTTTCAGCGCGATGATGCCTACGAGCTGACCGCGCTCGACCACCATAAGCCGGCTAACACCGGTACGCATCATAAGCGAAAGCGCTTCTAACGCGTCGGCATCAGCTGCAATAGTATTTGCACCTGAGCAAGGCTTGAATACCTCGGCCACCGTACGTCGCGCCCATTGTTCTCGCGCCACGGCTTTCACCTCGCGCGTTGTTACGCACCCCGCTAGCGTGGAGTTGTCTACGACCGGAAACATCTTGTGTTGATATCTGTAGACATAATCTTCGACCAGTTGTTGCAGCGATATTGAGCGTGGCACCGTTACCGGCGACGCGTTCATAAACCGGCGCACGCGTTCACCACGCAGCGTTTGTTGCATCAACAGTCGTTGGTATGACATGCCGGCGGCGGTGCGAATGAACATGCCGATGAGAAACCACCACATGCCGACGATGAAGTTGCCTTGAAGTACTGCAAGCACGGCGAGAATAATCAGGGCGAGCCCGAAACCCGAGCCGGCGGCGCTGGAAATGCGAGTCGCCCAACGGATGTTACGCCTCCACCCCCACAGCGCCGCGCGCAGCATGCGCCCGCCATCGAGCGGGAAGGCCGGAACTAGATTAAACACCGCCAGCAGGAAGTTGAGGTAAGCCAGGTAATACAGTACGCCGACGATCGCTATCGGAAAGCCGATTTGCTGGGTCGTTGTATAAGCGGTCGCTAGCAGCAGTGCCAGCACGATACTTGCCACAGGGCCAGCAACGGCCATTAGGAACTCCGCTTTCGGGCTCGGCGGTTCGTCCTCCATCTCGGCCACACCACCAAAAATGAACAAGGTGATGCCCTTGATCGCTAGACCGTAGCGTCGCGCGACCAGCGAGTGGCAGAGCTCATGAAAAATGATAGAGAGAAGTAGGCCTGCGGTGCCACTTACCCCCATCCACCAATAGGTCTCAGGCGAAAGTTGGGGAAAATAAGCGGGGAACACGCCCCTTGCCAGCGTCCAGGTGACAAGCAACGCCAACAGTAACCAGCTGAGATCAATCTTGACCTCGAATCCGAGTAGTCGAAAAAGCGTGATGCGCTTCCAGAACATGACAATTGGCCGCGTTTCTCTTGCCCCGACAACAGCTATCGAGCCGCAGTATGCCGTGGTTTAAGTAACAATTATTTGGGGACCACGGCAGCCATCCATTGATTTGGGTCAAAGACCGTCCAATTGATCTCTGTTAGTAAACGTAGGGGGAGCGACGTCTTTTCTTAGGGATTCGCTGCGGTTTGCGCGCGGGAAACGGCGTGATGCACGATTGGAACGTAGTTGTCAGTGTCCATGACGGCGGGTACAAGCGTGCTCGGCAAATCTTGGAGGAATTCGGACGGGTCAGCCGAACCGACTTCTATAACGTGTTGGTGCTGCAAGTCGATGATATTTCCGCAATGCTGGAGAATCTCAGAGAGCGCCTGTCGACGGATGATGAGGTTCGCATAACTTTGGCCCGCGTTATGCCCGTCAGTTGCAGTTTCACTTTTCAGACGCCGGAGGAGTTCGAAACCAAGGCTGGAAAGGCCGTCTTACCGTGGCTACCGCAGCTCGCAAACAAGAGCTGGCACGTGCGCATGCACCGCCGCGGGTTCAAGGGGCGCCTGTCGAGTCACGATGAAGAGCGTTTTCTAGATCAGTTGCTGCTCGAAGAGTTGGCAAAAGCCGGAACCCCAGGACATATCAGCTTTGAGGACCCCGACGTCGTCATCGCGGTAGAGACAGTCAGCCAGCGGGCCGGGCTCGCCCTTTGGACGCGTCAGGATTTGAGGAAATACCCCTTTCTTAAGATAGCTTGACAGAAAGCGCTCTTGCTGCGCTGATGAAAACAAAGCCACGCCCGCATCCACCGAGGAGCTGCTGAAGGCGAAGGAGATGGCAGCGGCGCTGCTCGAATAGTTGTGCCTTGTTGCCTATCTGTTCGAAGTCGAGCCTCGAGAAGAGCATTGGGAGGTTCGCGTCGACTGCGCTTTGGATCAGGGTTGGCAGACAAGCGTCTTGTTGGTGGACAAGGTGTTGCTTCTCTCGAGCCTGCATGACCCCGGAGCACGGGAGCGCCTGCTGCAGGAATGGGGGAGACACCTGGCATCATGTAAGCGGCGATCTGGCTGAGTTGGAAAAATACCGGGACGCTATGGAGAGCGAGACGGCTGGCGCGGATGTGGCGTCGCGTACGGAATCTGCACACAGCCAATTTTCCTGTCAACATCTCACCGGCATCACCTTCGAGTACTTATAGCCAACAACAACGTCTATGTATCCGCTAAGCTGCTGGTCGAGCTCGTAGTCGCCTGTGTCCACGCGCAGACAGTCTAACTTTATTAACTTATCCTTGGTTCCTATTACTATGATGTTTTTCGTACCGACGACCTTTATCACCGCTGGAGTAAACTGCTTGTTGCCTCTACCAAAGATGAAGCCATTGCCGCCTATCGGCGTCACGATGATCTTTCTTCTCTCATACTGTGCGAACAGCCGTAACATTGCCTGCTCGTTGAGATCGGTTCCGACCACCCGGCCCTCAAAAACCGCATCCACGCCCAATAACGTCTTCGGTATGGCAAGCTCATCGGCAACGGCCTTCAAGGTGGTGCCCGGGCCAAGGAGGTACAACCACCCAGACTCCATTCCCTCGACAACATGAAGTGCAATATCTTCCTTGTTTTCTGCAGCGGAACCCGCGGCCGACGCCTCCTTCCCGCCTTGCAATAAGTTTCTGACGTTAGGTACCGAAAGATAGCCGTATAGCGAGCAATCCAATCTGCCTTCTCTGAAAGCATCCTCGTTTATGTCGAGCACCTCTTCCTCGGTCACGTCGGCATTCTCTAAGAAAGCGTCCAGCATTTCGGAGGCTGCTCTGGTGCTAAACGCGAAAACCGCGCTATACACTTTGACCCCACCAGGTACCGCGACAACGGGTATATTGAGACCGACCGCATCGTAGATGTCTCTGGCCGTGCCATCGCCGCCCACGATCACCAGCAATTCCGCACCTTTAGCCAGCATCTCAGCGGCAATTCTCTTGGTGTCTTCGCCCGATGTATCTTCGCCGATGGTCCCGACCACGGTGAAGGAGATACTAAACTCCCTTACATATTCTTCCCCCATCTTGCCGGGTGCCACGTATAGCTCGATGCTGTCTTTGTTTCGGATGTGAGATAGGAATTCCCTGGTGCGCGTTGGCGTGACTGGTTTGGCCCCCAGTTCCAGGGCCTGCTGGTATGTTTTTCCATCGGTTCCCTTCAAGCCCACGCTTCCGCCCATTCCCGCAACGGGATTTACAATCAGGCCAATTTTTCTCTTCATCGCCCTGTCACCTTCGCCACGTGCCAGACTGCTTGTTGAGGTATGTACTTCTTGGTCGATTTTTGTGCCAGATGTTGACCTCGATCAACTTCTATTTCGCGCAAGTCTTTATCATCAAACTGGACGTTTTTCCAGCTGGCCGCGGAACGCGAGCGATGACTATCGAGAATCTTGCATTGTTTGCCCTGAATGCGACGCGCGATTTTGGCGAGCGTGTGGCCGCGAAATTGGCGATTCCCTTGACCGAGCACGAGGAGCGTGAGTTCGAGGACGGTGAGCACAAGGCGCGGCCGCGCGTGAGTATTAGAGCTAGAGACACCTACGTTATTCAGTCGCTTTACTCGGACGAAGGACAGAGCGTGAATGACAAGCTTTGCCGGCTGCTGTTTTTTGCCGGTGCGCTGCGTGATGCGGCGGCCGAGCGGGTGACGGCGGTTATCCCTTACCTCGCCTACGCTCGCAAAGAGCGCAAAACGCAGCCGCGCGATCCAGTGACGACGCGCTACGTGGCTTCATTGATCGAGGCGGTAGGGGTGGAGCGTGTCGTCACGATGGATGTGCACAACCTTGCGGCCTTTCAGAACGCATTCCGGTGCCACACGGAACACTTGGAGGCAAACCCGTTGTTCTTGCGGCACCTGCTGCCCGAGCTGGGCAAGGGTACGCAGCTTGTGGTGGTTTCACCTGATGTCGGCGGAATCAAGCGAGCGGAGCGCTTCCGGGAAGCGCTGGCGCGAGCCCTAAAGCAAGAGGTACCCGTGGCGTTCGTCGAGAAGGCGCGCGCCAAGGGTGTAGTCAGTTTCGGCCGGCTCATCGGCGATGTCAGTGGCAGTATCGCCGTGATACTCGATGATTTGATCAGCACCGGTGGCACGCTGGTGAACGCAGCCAAGGCCTGTAAGGACAAGGGCGCGACCAAGGTCTACGCGGCTGCATCGCACGGCCTTTTCGTGGGACACGCCAATCAGGTGCTGGCTGCCGATGAACTCGATCGCGTGATCGTCACCGACACGGTTCCGGCATTCAGATTGGACCGCGAGCTGGTCAGGAGAAAGGTTGTGGTGTTGTCCGCCGCAGCATTGTTCGCGGAAGCGATAAGACGCCTACATACCGGCGGCTCGCTGGTGGAACTGTTAGATATATCATGACAGCCGCTGAGCGTAGTTAGCCGCCAGACGCAAATACTCGATAGCCAGATCGCGCCATTTTGCCCATAGCGGCTCCTCGAGCTCGCGGGTATGCCATATTGCAAGTTTCGCCCGCAGGCAGGCGCGCGCAGTCTTGTAGAGATGTACCAGGTTCGGTGCTGGATCATCCCCCGTCACAAGTCGGTAAATACGGAAGAACTCTTCACCCACGAACGGGGCACCGAGGCGGTCGCACTCCATGGCGAGGAAAGCCAGCTCATCCGTCGCATCGACGATGCGGAATCGGCGATTGAACTCCAAACAATCAAAGATTACCGGCTTCGCCTCGAGGCAGATATGCTCCGGTCTAAGGTCACCATGCCCCTCGATAATCTTGCCGTCCGCGGCACGCTGCTCGAAAAGCACGGGGTCACGCCTAAGCGAATCAAGAGCCGTCCCGCGCAGCGTGTCGATGAGCTTGATGGGCAGCTGATAAAGCTCAGTGCCTAGCTCTTGCAGGTTATGGTCCATATCCTCCTTCAGTTGATTGAGATAGCTTTTGCCATCCAACCTGACAGGTGTACTCGCCTTGTAAAACCTGGCGAGCATGGTCGCAGCAGCCTCCAAATCTTCCGTACGCAGCTCCTGCTGCATAATCAGCTGGTCGAGCATGCGCTGGGCCGGCAGCCGGCGCATTTTCACGAGCCATTCGACCACGTCACCGTGTTGCTCTAGCACGAGGCCACCACCTGGGTCGATAACGAGCGCTACAACTGCGAGATAAACGTCGGGCGCGAGTCGCCGATTAAGGCGTAACTCGTTGTCGCAATTGTCGCGTCGTGCCTGCAAGGTGCTGTAATCGAGAAAATCGTAGCGCACGGGCTTCTTGAGCTTGTACGCATAACGATCAGTGAGAAAGACCCAGGACATATGGGTCTCGACGACATCGACCGAGGATGGGTTGTCAGGATAGGCCGCTATCTGTTTGAGCTTGGCGACCTTGGTATCGAGGTCTATGTGGGCGTGGGGATCACCTGGGATCTCGCTCGCCATATTTGCACCTGTTGGCCCCGTTGAACCGCCGACCTGGCATTATAGACGCGCCCGTCAGTGTATAGGTTGCGGCACCTCGGTCAAGAATCTGGTGAACCAGCCGGTTGCCAGGCGTGCGACTTGCTCTAACGTACCGGGCTCTTCAAACAAATGACTCGCTCCAGGAATGATTCGCAGCTCTTTCGTTGCGCGCAACTTAGCATACGCTTCCTTGTTGAGCTCGATCACCACCTGATCATCGCCTCCGACGATAAGCAGCGTCGCTGCCTGCACCGTGGGTAGCTCGGCGCCTGCCAGATCGGGACGCCCGCCGCGCGACACCACTGCGCGAATGTCAGGTCCCAGCACTGCGGCGGCCTTGAGCGCAGCCGCCGCACCCGTACTGGCCCCGAAATAGCCAACCGTCATCTCGCGCAACTGTGGCTGTTGCCTCAACCATTGAGTGGCGCCTAACAGTCGCTGACCGAGCAGGTCAATGTTAAAGCGATTCTCGTAGATGCTGTCTTCATCCTCCGTTAGCAAGTCGAACACTAGTGTTGCCAGACCGCTGGCACGCAGCGTGTTAGCGACCAGCGCGTTTCTTCGACTGAAACGACTACTACCGCTGCCGTGGGCGAAAACGACGATCGCTTCGGCACCTTTGGGGATACCGAGCAGTCCCCCGTGGACAGTCGATTCGAGGGCTATTTCAATGCCGTGTTCGCGACCATTGTTCGTCATTGTCTCTTCATCCGCACGGCACACGAACGATGGTTCACGGTGGCTCGCCTTCGCTGAGTTGCAGCATGTCGATCACCTCTTCATCCGTGATTTGGGAGAAATCCTCGTAGTACGCGCCGACGGCGCCAAGGTACAAGTGCGGAATATCAAGCGCCACCACCTCGTCCACCTCCTGCTTGAGGATGGCTGCGGTGTCCTCGGGGGCTACCGGCACGGCTACGACGATACGTGCCGGATGACGCTGCTTCAGGTCACGGATGGCGGCACGCATCGTCAAACCTGTGGCAATCCCGTCATCCACCAGAATCGCCGTCTTTCCTTGAACTGGCAGCGGCGCTCGGCCGTCGAGGTAGCGTTCGCGGCGCCGATGCGCTTCCTCACGCTCGCTACGGATCCTTTCCTGGAACCACGCGGGATCCACCTGTGATACTTCCCATTCATTGCAGACCATGCCGCCGTTTTCGCAGACGGCGCCAATGGCATACTCGGGATTGAAGGGGTGGCCGAGCTTCCGCGGGATCACCAGATCGATCGGCATGTGCAAGCTGCGGGCGATTTCCACACCGAGCGGAATGCCGCCGCGGGGCAGGGGGTAGACTATGCCGTCCTGGTCACGATAACTGTTCAGCGCCTGAGCCAGGCGTTTTCCGGCCTCGGTGCGGTTCCTGAATTGGGTAACCATACTTCTCCGTTTTGCTTAGCCATGATCCGCCGCTATTACGAACCCTATTAATCTAACGTGCGGATGCTGCGGCGGTATTGATTTCTGTCAACAAAGGTCCTCTCCCTGAAGCGGCGCTCGGCACGGTGGCGATAAGGCGCACAGGGGATAGGGGCAAACCCGTATTTCGGTCCGTACTAGACCCAATTTTCCATTCTGTTTGGCAAAGCTATGTTTTGATACTCAGCGCCCGGCACAGGGCCTTAGTCAGATAGATATCGTCGTGATGAACCAAACGGCATCAAGCAGATCGAATACCGAAAGAACTCCAAAGAAGCCGGTGATTGCTAACTAGGAGGGCGAAAACAACATGGAACACCGCTGCAGCATCCGTATATCCACTGTGCTCAACGCTGTGGTGAATTGTCGCCGGGTTGGTGTAGTGCATACCAGGATCAGGGACGTCGGCCTCGGCGGAATGTTCATCGAGACCGGTTCGGTCGCGCTGCACATGAACACACCCGTCGACGTGATTGTAAGGGTGCCGCAAAACGGTGCCGACGGGCTGTACCGTCTACGGGCTTGGGTGGTGTGGTCCCGACAAGGCGGAGCGGGACTCACGCTTCGGTCATTCGATGACGCGAGCGACGCTGTACTGCGCACGTTGGTGTTAAGGGAACGACGTGTGGCCACCCCCGGCAGCGCGCGCACAAGCGGCATTGCGCGCACCGGAATCGGCCAGCCCGAGTTCGATCAGCGCTCGCACAGACGATTCGCTTAGGCAACCAAGCACGCGACGCACCGCGACGGATTCCCCGTTTGCTGGGACGTTCTGCCGGCCTATCAACCGGTGCCGGCGGCGCTCACCTTACGACGCTGCAGTTTCTGGGCCTCGCCGCGAATCGTGAAGCGTGCGTCGAGCGCGTGAAGCTTTTCCGTAATGCCGGTATATTCCAGCTCTGCCATTGGCAACATGGCGGCGCCGAAAAAGCCCTGACGCCTCATTTCCATGGCCTTATCGGCTACGCGGTCGCGCACCGTGTTCCAGAACGGATGCGCAAAGGCGTCGGCAGGCTCGGTCAGTTTGCCGTCATGCATCGCGAAGGCAGCGCAGCTTACTACCGGTGGACCATCGAAGTAACTGATGTTGGAGTTTAGTGCCACCGGCATCAACGGCATGTTGTGGGAGCCGCGCATGCCGCCTGCCACGTACGGGCCGATCGCATAAGGGGCCAATACCTCCCCCGTAGCTGGAAAGTTTTTCTGTACCCGTACAAGCATTACCGGATCATCCTTGCCAGTGTAGGTACCCGCTATGTTGTGCAGGCGAGTCGTGCATGCCGCCACCGCTTGTTCTCCAGTCGCCCTCGACCAGATAGACTCGACCACGTAACGCTCACCGTCGCGCAGTAGCGCCGCCAGATCGTAGATGTCCTCCGGTGTGTTGAGCTCGATAATGCGGTCGCCATCGGTGTGGGCAACGTCCATTACGACGAACTTGAAACCCTTGGCCATCGACGGTGCCAGCATCAGACCCGGCGTAGTCATGGGGTCGGCAAACGCGAGATAGAGTGGCAGGTTGTAGGCTCCCGGATCGGTCTTGTCGGCAGCGAAGAACAAAAAAGGTTCGTTCGCCCGTTCCTCAAACTCCATTTCGGCAGTAGCAGGCCCCATACCGCGGACATTGCCGGAGAAAGCATCCTTCAGCAGATCCTGGCCGGCGCCGTAGAGCCCTTGCGCTTTAGCTTCAGCCGTGCCGGCGACGAATGCATCCCAGGCAAGCTTGTGGATCGGCTCGGCACCCGGACCGCGCGTGTGGGTCATGAGGATGGCGATATCATCGCCCGTAAAGCCCACATAGCTGTCTCTGATAAAAGGCATGTCGTAGCGGTACTGCAACACATGACGCTCGACTGTCTCCAGCAGGCGTTGCGAAGGACAGATATGCCCTCCGATTGAGCCGATGTCGGCCTTGATGACGCTCAACGTAATCTTCATCTTGCACCTCCGTAACGCTGATTAGCGCTGCGATGCATCAGTTCTATAGCTGCAAACGGCGTTAGCCACCGCCTATTAGCATTGTCCCACCGCATAAAATCGACCAATTTGCGTTGCGCGTCGTTGATCCAAATCAAGGCATTGGCTTGTCCAGGCGAGCAAAATTTTTTCATGAGAATTCCACTGCAAATTACGTGGCGTGAATTGCCTGCTTCCGCGGCGCTGGAGACGGCCATTCGTGAAAAGGCGGCGAAACTCGACGAGTTCTGCGATGACATCATGGGTTGTCATGTGCTGATCGAGTCCCCCCATCGACATCGCCACAAGGGCAAGCTTTACCACCTGCGGATCGATCTGACCGTGCCCGGCGATGAAATCGTTATTAAGCGCGACCCTGGTGAAGACGTCACGCACGAGGACATCTATGTAGTAATAAGGGATGCGTTTGATGCCGCCAGGCGCCAGCTAGAGGACTATGTGCGCCGTCGCCGTGGCGATGTTAAGACCCACCCCACCCTGCAACAGGCGACGGTGTTCAGGATGTTCCCGAGCCAGGACTATGGCTTCCTACGAACGCCCGACGGGCGCGAGATCTACTTTCACCGCAACAGCCTGATGGATGCAGACTTTGACCACCTCGATCCCGGCACAGAAGTGCACTATGTGGAGGAGGAGGGGGACCAGGGCCCGCAGGCCGCGAGCGTTACCGTCACCAAGCACAAAGTTACAAGCTGAGCTCGGCACTACTTTCTAGGTGACGCGGGCGTGCAAACGCCCGCCCGCTGCTGCGGTCTAAGTATCGACTGACGATACCCGGTTCATGTAGGACGCGTGCCTGCGTGAAGCCGAGCACGCGCCACGCATGTCGAACAGCGGCCGTGTCAGTGCCTTGTCATCGATCACCTCCGCAAGCTTGCACGCCCCCCAGGTCGGCCGACCATAGATTCGACAGCGCAGCCCGCGAGCCACCCATTAGGGTATTCAAGGTGCAGCTTTTCCCGCACCGTGACTGCGGGTTGCGAGACCGGCGGGATACAGGGCGACCACTGCCGATTTTGGACAAAGACGGCGTTGAACTCATCGCCGACAACCGGGCCACGCAACCTAATATATAATCCCGTCTGCGCCGGCGCGTACAAGGAAATCGCAGGCAGCCAGGAGATCGACTTGCCAAGAACATACGCTGATCACGACCTAGCATTGGAGGCGCTGCAGACAGAGCATGCCCTACTCTGGGATATCCTCGACGTGGTGGCTGCCTTGGTCATTGGGCTCGACCGCGACGGACGCATTGTGCTGTTCAACCGCGCCTGCGAAAACGCTACCGGCTACAGATTCGGTGAGCTCAAGGGCAGTCATTTTTGGGACCGCCTGCTGTTGCCAGAAGAGGTCGATGCGGTCAGAAGCGTTTTCGCGCAGCTTCTGTCCGGGCAGTTTCCAAACGAGCACATGAACTCCTGGGTGGCGAAGGATGGCAGAAAGCTGCGGATTCACTGGAAGAACACGGCCGTGCTCGGAGCGGATGGCTCTGTACGTTACGTGATCGGCACTGGCACTGATATAACCGAGCGCGAGCGCATGGAACAAGTACTGCGCGAGCGTGAGGCGGAGCTGCGCAAGCTCTCGTTCGCCATGGAGCAAAGCCCGAGTACCATCATCATCACGGATACCAAAGGTAGAATCGAGTACGTCAACCCGAAATTTACGAAGCAGAGCGGGTACACATTGGAAGAGGTGCGTGGAAAGAATCCGCGTATGCTGAAATCCGGCGGCACGAGGGATGCTGACTATCAGCACCTTTGGCGGACCATAACGGCGGGCGGTGAGTGGCACGGCGTCTTTCACAACCGCAAGAAACACGGCGAGTTGTACTGGGAAGCGGCCTATGTCGGTCCGCTTCGCGACGCCACGGGTAGGATCACGCACTATCTCAGTCTGCAAGAAGACATCACGGAGTATCGGCGACTGCAGGAGCGCTTTCGCCGCGTGTTTGAGTCGGCGCCGAACGGCATGGTCATGACCGACGAGGACGGCCGCATCATGCTGACTAATCGGCAAATGGAAGCGCTTTTCGGCTACGATCGCGAAGAATTGATTGGTCAACCCATCGAGCTCTTAGTGCCTGAACGCCTGCATGAATCCCACCGCGCGCACCGCGAGAAATTTCGTTCCGAGCGTCGACCGCGCATGATGGGAGTCAATCAGGATCTTTACGGGAGACGCAAAGATGGCCGGGAATTCCCAGTCGAGATCGGTTTGAGTCCGCTTGAGTCGGAAGAGGGAAGGCTGGTGCTGGCGGCGGTCGCTGATGTAACGGCACGCAAGGAGGCAGAAAACGAGGCTAAGCGTCGTCTTGACGACCTGGCGCACGTTTCACGGGTGGCATCCATTGGCGAGATGGCAGCCGGGCTTGCACACGAGATTAATCAGCCACTGACGGCGATCGTGAGCTATGCAGATGCCTGCCGTCTCATGCTCGAATCGGGTCGCGAGCAGAAGGAAGTGCTGCTGAGCTCGCTTGAAGAGATCAGCAGGCAGGGGGAGCGAGCGGGCGACATTATTCACCGTCTACGCGAATTTGTCACAAGAGGAAAACTTGACCGTCACCCGGTCAATGTCAACGAGTTGGTCCATGACGTGCTCGATATGCTCGGCTACGAGCTGCGCAACCATGACGTCGATGTGCAACTGGAGCTCGCTCAGTCGTTACCGCTGGTCGAGGCGGACAAGGTGCAGATCGAGCAGGTAATATTCAACCTAGTGCGCAATGCGATCGAAGCGATGGAGTCAAGCGAACCAGGAAATCGTCGGTTGACGATCGGCACAGGCAACGCGCAGGGGGATGAGCCGGCAATCGAGATGTTCGTCCGTGACACGGGTGAAGGGATTTCGTCGGAGGCTGGCGAGCGTCTGTTTGACGCCTTCTACAGTACGAAGCGAAACGGCATGGGGCTTGGGCTTTCCATTACGCGCACAATCGTTAACGCCCACGGCGGCCGGATATGGGCGAGCACGGAAAAGGATCGTGGAACGACCCTGCGATTTAGTCTTCCTCGCAGCGGCGCGGCCCAGCGATGACCGATGCAACGGTATTCGTCGTGGACGACGATCAGGCCGTGCGCGACAGTCTGCGACAGCTGCTGCAGGCTGTCGGGCTGCGTGTACAGATCTACGCTTCTGCACGGGATTTTCTTGCGGCCTACCAACCGGATACGCCCGGTTGCCTAGTGCTCGATATTCGCATGCCGGGAATGGGGGGGTTGGACTTGCAAGCGCAGCTCGTTCAAGAAGGTGTGAAGCTGCCGATCATTTTCCTTACCGGGCACGGTGATGTACCCGCGGCGGTACGGGCGCTCAAGGCCGGCGCAATGGATTTCTTACAAAAGCCGGTAAATAGCCAGGCGTTGCTCGATCTGGTGCAGCAAGCCATTCGGCGCGACGCAGAGACTCGCGCGACATCCGCGGAACAGGCCGAGATTACGCGCCGCCTGCAAACGCTGACAGCACGGGAGCGAGAGGTGCTGGACAGGATGGTCGCCGGTATGGCCAACAAGGTTATTGCTTTTGAGCTGGCTATCAGCGAGCGCACCGTGGAGTTCCATCGCGGCAAAATCATGAAGAAAATGGGCGCCCGCTCTCTGGCCGAGCTCGTGAATATGGTCAACAGGTACCGTCCTGGGTCGTCGCTCGGGGCATAAACGTGTAGTTTCTCCCACGGCCAGGGCCCTGGGGTTGTCATCCTTTGACCTATATCAATGTCGCACCCATACAGTTGCGGTCTACTGCAGCTGGTATCCCTATGCAACCTCTTTCGACCATGCGTGCAGAGGCGCCGGAGGGCCGTGTTTTTATTGTGGATGACGACGCGGCCGTGCGGCAGGCGGTAACTCTGTTGGTGCAATCCCTGGGCCTGCGCGCGCAGGCGTATGCCTCCGCCGAGGCATTTCTGGAAGCCTACGATCCAGGCAGCGACGGATGCCTGGTCTTGGACCTGCACATGCCGGGCATGAACGGTGTCGAGTTACAACAGGAGCTTACGGCCCGTGGCATGCGAATACCGGTGATCGTCATCACTGCCTATAAGGACGATCCGCTGACGGTACGTGCCCAGGAAGCCGGGGCGTTAACGGTGCTCTATAAACCCTTCAAACGAGATGTATTGTTGCGCAGCATAGAGTCTGCCTTGCAGCAGCATTGATTCTGCCCTGCTCGGGACTGTTGTTACCGCCATTCCGTAACCTACCGAAACGCTCAAGATTCCGTCGGCAACCCGCAGCCCGTGCTCGTAGAAGTACGAGTATAAGGATCTGCTGCACCGCCGTATGTTATAGATATGGCGGCTATCGACAATCGTGACAAGCAGCGCCGCCCTGATCGGAGGGATCATGAGTGTTGACCTCTATGAGTTTCGCGGAGGCAAGTACCAGTGCGAAAGATGCGGCGTGCGGGGATGGTGCGTCGGTTATTGTGCCGAAGGCGCGCACTCGGGATGTAATGGTAGTGCGCAAGCGCGGCAGCGTGTGCAGCGCGCGGGCAGTCATCTGTTTCGGGTAGGAGACCCCTTTCAGTCGCTTTACGTAGTGCGCTCGGGTTCCATAAAGACCTACCTGACGTCGGAAGAAGGCGAGGAACAGATTTTGGGCTTCCACCAGCCCGGTGACATCGTCGGTTTCGATGCCATTGCCAGGGGGAGACATCCGTGCAATGCGGCTGCCCTGGAGACCTCGAGTGTGTGTACCTTGAGCTTCGATAAGCTGACGAAGCTATGTCAAAGCTCGCCCCATCTGCTCGGTCGACTGGTGGAGATGATGAGCCGTGAGACACTGCGGTTGACCGACAGTTTGCTGCTTGGTAGACGCAGCGCCGAGCAGCGCGTCGCTACCTTTTTGCTGGTGCAGGCGGAGCGCCAAGCTGAGCGTGGCTACAGTCCGACCGCACTGACGCTTGCGATGTCGCGCACCGACATCGGTAAGTACCTGGGCCTGACGGTAGAGACTGTCTCGCGCATTTTGACCCGCTTTCAGGATCTAGATCTGTTGGCAAAAGAGCGTAACCAAATTCGTATCAACGATCTGAATGCCCTGAGGCAACTAACTGGCGAGATCGACTCCCACGCCTACGATGGACCGGCTGGCAAGATCGCGATGCTATGAAAGCGACCGAGGAGTGCGCAGACTGCTTGATTCAAATCAACAAAGCCTCGCCTTAGACGGAGTATTATAATTTTCGGAAAAAACCGGGTCGCGACTGAACTTCTCCGTGCGCGACCACGGGTGAGACGGAGAAAGGAGGGCTAAGATGGCAGAGGTAGCTGAAAAGGGAAAGGTCCACGAGATCCAAAAGGCAAGGCCCGCCCGTGCACTAAGCCCGCTCCAGGAGATGGAGCGGATGATGGAACGCATGTTCGAAGGCTTTGCGCCTGGCTGGCTCCCGTCGCGTTGGGAGCGGCCCGTGTGGCGTGAGCTGGCGGCGCCTTTCGAAGGTAAGATGCCGACGGTCGATGTGGTGGACCGGGAAGATGAGGTAGTGTTGCGTGCCGAGCTTCCCGGCGTTGAGAAGAAGGATCTGGATGTCACCATGAGCGACAACACGGTCACTATCAAAGGTAGCGTTAAGCACGAGGAAAAGGAGGAAAAAGGCGACTACTATCGTCGTGAGATTTCAGAGGGTTCCTATGCCCGCACGATAATGTTGCCCGCCGAAGTCGATGGTTCCAAAGCCAAGGCGAACTTTAAGGATGGCTTGCTCGAGCTGACCTTACCGAAGTTGGAGAAAGCCAAGCGTCGCAGCATCGCCGTCGAATAATCAACAGGCGGTGGTGTAGTTGCAAGCAAGCCCGGCCCGGTGCCGGGCTTGTTGTGTGTAGGGCCGTGAAAACCAGACGCATTTGATGCATCATTGGTGGTCTCGGGGCAAATCATCAGCTTGCAATCATGACTGTCAAACCACTGTCCCACGAACTACTTCGTCCCCTTTGCGATCCGCAGCAGTTCGCGTTTGAGACGACGGCTGAGCTAGAGGAATTGACAGAGATTCTCGGTCAGGGCAGAGCGCTTGATGCCGTGCGGTTCGGTATTGGCATGAAGCGTGATGGTTATAATCTTTATGCCCTCGGCCCGGCCGGTATCGGCAAGCACACGGTCGTACAACAGGTGCTGGAGAAGCAGGCGCAGCAGCAAACGCCGGCTGACGATTGGTGCTACGTCCACAACTTCCAGGATCATCAAAAACCGGTGGCATTGCGTCTGCCCGCAGGGCGCGGTGCCACGCTGCGACGCGACATGGAAGTGCTTATTCAGGATTTACGCACCTCCATTCCGGCTATGTTGGAAAGCGATGAGTATCGGGCGCAGGTGCAAGAGATTGACGAGGAGCTCAAGGGGAAGCAAGAGCAAGCATTTGCCGATATTCAGAAGCAAGCCGAGCAGGAGGAGATGGTCATCTTGAATACGCCACACGGCTTTGCCGTCGCGCCCACGCGCGCGGGCGAAGTGTTGTCACCCAAGGAATTTGAACAGCTCTCGAAAGAGGAACGCCAGCACAAGGAACAAGTCATAAATCGGCTGCAGGAGCAGCTGGCTGCGTTTCTCGAACAGATTCCGCGCCTACACAAGGAGCGCCGGGAAAAACTAAGAGAGGTAGAAAGGAAGTTCACCATGTCCGCTGTCGGCCATCTGATCGATGAGCTGAAGAAGAAGTATCAAGACCTAACGCCGGTCACGCAGTATTTAGACGCCGTGGAAGGCGATATCGTGGAAAATGTGAAAGACTTCCGCGCACGCGAGGAAGGCGCGGCAACTCCATTGACGCTCGCGTTTCAGGGCGCACCATCCTTTACCCGTTACCGTGTCAATACGCTGGTCGACCATGGCGGTGCGCAGGGAGCGCCGATTGTTTATGAAGACAACCCCTCCTTTGCCAATCTGCTCGGGCGCGTCGAGCACAGCGCCCAGTTCGGGGCGCTCATAACCGACTTCACGTTGATCAAGGCCGGTGCCTTGCATCGCGCTAACGGTGGCTACTTGATGTTGGATATGCGCAAGGTGCTCATGCAGCCGTATGCCTGGGAGGGACTCAAGCGAGCCTTGCGTTCGCAGGAAATCAGCATTGAATCGCTGGGGCAGATGTTAGGTCTATTGAGTACAGTGTCGCTTGAGCCGGAACCGATTCCGCTAGACGTGAAAGTCGTGCTCATGGGAGAGCGCATACTTTACTATTTGTTGTGTGCCTACGACCCGGATTTCCGTGAGCTGTTCAAGGTCGCGGCAGATTTCGATGATCGGGTCGAACGTAATCCGGAAAATAACCTGTTATATGCGCGATTGATTGGTACGCTCGCTCGCAAAGGGGGGCTGCGTCCCTTTGATCGCACCGCGGTAGCTCACGTGATCGAGCAAAGCGCGCGCCTGGCGAGCGATGCAGAAAAACTCTCGACCCACATGCAGAGCACAGCTGACTTGCTGCGCGAAGCCGATTACTGGGCTGAACGCGCGAAGCGGAAAGCGGTGTGCGCCGCTGATGTACAGTGTGCCATCGATGGCCAGATCCGACGCGCAGATCGGTTGCGCGAACGACTGTACGAAGAGATCAAACGTGGCACGATCCTCATCGACAGCGAGGGGGAAAAGAGCGGTCAGGTCAACGGACTTTCGGTCCTGCAATTGGGAGATTTTGCCTTCGGGCAGCCTTCGCGTATCACAGCGACGGCACGACTCGGCAAGGGCGAGGTCGTCGATATCGAGCGCGAGGTCGAGCTAGGTGGCGCGATTCACTCCAAAGGGGTGCTCATACTTTCAAATTTCATGGCCGCGCGCTACGCCCAAAACGAGCCGCTTTCCCTGTCCGCTAGCCTGGTGTTCGAGCAATCCTATGGCATGGTTGAGGGCGACAGCGCATCCGTTGCCGAGCTGTGCGCGTTGCTTTCCGCGCTGGCAGACGCCCCAATCAAGCAAGCGTTTGCGGTCACCGGTTCCGTGAACCAGCACGGTCAGGTGCAAGCGATTGGCGGGGTAAACGAAAAGATCGAAGGCTTTTACGACGTCTGCAAGGCGAAGGGCCCAATCGGGGAGCAGGCCGTGCTAATCCCAGCGGCCAATGTGAAGCATCTGATGCTGCGTGAGGATGTTGTCGCCGCCGCCGCCGCCGGACAGTTCTGCGTCTACGCGATAGAAACGATTGATGAGGCTATTTCGTTGCTAACCGGGCTGCCAGCGGGAGCCGCAGACGCACACGGCAACTTTCCCGAGGGCAGCGTCAACTACCGTGTACAGCAACGGCTCAAAGAGCTGTCGAGGCTTCGCAAGGAATACTCGGAGGGCGGCAAGGAGGGGTCGGAGCAGCGGTCTTGAACGACAGGCACACTATTCACCGCGTGCTGGTGGCGCTCGATGCCTCGCCGCACAGCCGGGCGGCGCTGAAAGCGGCGGCTGAGCTGGCAGCAGATCTACAGGCCGAGCTCTTGGGCATGTTCATCGAGGACATCAATCTGCTGCGGTTGGCGCAGTTGCCGTGCGCACGCGAGGTCGCGTATGCAACGCGCGGCATCCGTGCCGTCGATAGTCAACGGCTAGAGAACACGTTACGTATGCAGGCTGCACAGCTTGAGCACATGCTCGCTACCGTGGCGCAAGGCAGAAACGTGCCATGGAGCTTCCGCGTAAGTCGGGGTCACGTAGCCAAGGAATTACTCGCGGCCGCTGAGGAAGGGGATGTGCTTGTGCTCGGGCGCGTCGGCACGTCGGTCATGCAACGCACCAGGTTGGGATCGACCGCCCAGACAGTGGTCGCCATGGCGAGGCACACAGTCGTGTTCCTGGAGCACGGCGTGGAATTGGGCGTGCCCGTGCTAGTGCTGTTCGACGGAACCGAGGGTGCCATGCGCGCAATGGTGACCGCGGCCCGCCTGACGCGGGGCGACGAGCGTAACCTGGTGGTTTTGCTGGCTAGCGACGACAGAGACACGCAGCAGCGCCTGCAGCAGCAGGCCTCGAGCCGGCTCGCCGCGCAGGGTCGCGGTGCACGCTTTTGTCCGCTGGCGCCCGGCACTATTAGTCTTATCAATGCTGTTAAGCGGGAGGGGGGGAAGGCCCTGGTACTTGCCGGTGATCACGCGCTTGCCAAGGAAAAAACGCTTGCTGATCTCATGCGCCAGGTGAGGTGCCCGGTCGTGTTAGTACGCTGAGGATTTCGGGCGATCTTCGCGTGGGGGTCCTATATCTCGCTTGATGCCTCAGCCCGCTTGCGGCCGTTGAGCATGGCGCGCACCAGGTTTTCCCGGTGCATCAGGCTGCCCAACAGCACCCCGCCGATGTGAATAACCACCAGTAGCAGCATCAGGTTAGCAAAGAATTCATGGGTCTCACGAAGAAGCTTGTTGCGCTTGCGGGCCTCTTTGTCGTGCGTACGGGCCTCCCTGCCCTCAAAGCGGTCATCGTCGGCCCATGCCGCCGAGAATAGATCGATCATTGCGATCGCTGGTTGCGCGGGAGTCAGCGCTACGCTGGGTTGGTCCACCCGCTGGGCGGCGATACCAGTGACGCAGGTCGCCACCAGCGTCACCAGCATTATCACGATCATGGCGCCACCGAGGGGGTTGTGCCCGAGGTAGCGTTTCGCCCGCCCGAGCAGCATGTCCTTGGCGTAGTTGAGTATGAAGGTAACCGGGTATACAAAGTCGGAAAAGCGCGCATGCCGCGTGCCGATTAGGCCCCAGAGAACGCGAAGCAACAATAGCGCCAGCACGATATAGCCGGACCAAATATGCACGGCCGCGGCATCATCACCGGTGACATAGGCAAGCGTGAATAAGACCACTAGCGACCAATGAAATGTTCGCACGAGTGGATCCCACACTTTAACCTGTCTTGCGTGGTTCATGAGCCTCTTTTCCCGTTCGTAGCGGATCTCTATGGTGGCAAACCAATCTTAACGCTAGCTGAAGAGGGGCGCCGGCATCGTTGACCCACATCAAGGCGCCGCTACCAACGCTTGCTGTTTCTTTGGTCCCCCCGATCACATTTCAGGTCATGCGCGACTGGTGGTATCGATACTGAGCAGAAGAACCTCGATCTCTTCGATGATTTCCTCTGCGGTTCGAACGAGTGGCCGTGGGTCCCAGTGGTGGAGCGCGCGACCTTCGTCCTCTAGCCGGCGCGCGTTATGCTACAAGCCGGGGTGCCGCGGTTGCGCAAAGCCCTTCTCATACCTGGCCTGACAGGAGAAGCAGCGTTTTGCCGTCGGATAGGCATGCAGACGTTTGTAGCCGATATCCGCTTCACAGTCGATGCAAATTCCGTAACTTTGTTCTCCCAGGCGCAACAAGGCGCCCTCGATGTCCTGTATTTCTCTCACGTGCTGATCGATGACAGCAAGATTTAGGTCCGCTAGCAGATCGGCTACCGCCTCGTCACCCGTGTCGTGTACGCGGCCGGCTAGCTCGATGTAACGCTCGTCGTCAGAGCGGACAAGTTCTTGTCTGACCGCGTCCTTTAACTCTGCGAAGCGTGTGTGCAGCCTTTGCTTGAGCAGAGATGCTTGTTTTTCGGTCAACCCCGACGCCATTGCGTGCTCCTTCAAACTGCCAGTTGCGAACGGCTATTTTACGGTGATTACGGTGCAATGGGCCAGATGGCTGACTTTGTGCGCGACGCTGCCCAAAAGCACCCCACGGACGTCGCTCAAACCACGGGTCCCCATCACAACCATGTCAACGTCTTGCGTATTCGCAATATCGGCGATCACCTTGGCCGGATCCCCTTCGCGCAGAATCGTTTCGATTCTGGTCAGGCCTTTCTCCTGTGCCCGCTCTAACGCCGTCTGCACGATATTCTTCGCTACCAGTTTTTCGTAAATCCATTCCGGTGGGCCATCGATATGCTCTACTTCGGCAAAGTGACGGATAGAGGCCGGCAACTCACGGCTGGCGATCACATACAGCAACACCACGCTCGTTTCCTTCCTGACGGCGAGATCGGCGGCCAAATCGAGTGCCTTGAAGGCGTGGTCGGAGCCATCGACTGGGACGAGAATCTTCTTGACCATGTTTCACCTCCAGCGCCTGATACAGCTGCAGCATAATTCGATCCGTGCCGATAGCCTTTGATCTGTATCATAAAACCCATAACTGTACGCGGGACCAGGACCGGCCGCCGATTTGATCCAGGTCAATGCCAATGTTACGGTTCTCCGCTACAGGTACCTATTTAAAGGGCCGCGCTGTCACGCAGCAGGAGGCTGATTATGCCTGGTATCATCGAAGAACTCACAAAAGACCACGCAAATATCAGCAGGATCATCAATTTGCTGGAGGTGCAGCTGGCGGCTTTTCATGCAGATAGACATCCTGATTACACGCTGATGTCAGATGCCATGCATTACATGATCCACTACCAGGATCTGTTTCATCATCCGAAGGAAGATATCGTACTCGACAAGCTGACGACACGAGATGTAGCCGCACGTCCCGTGATCGACGAGCTGAGCCACCAGCACGCGGAGCTAGCACAGAGAGGTAAGCATTTCCTGGAACTGCTGCTTTCCGTCGAGAGTGAGGAGATGATCACACGCGCTGCGCTCGAGTCCGCCGGTAGGGAATATGTTGCATTACTGCGCGCACATATACAGAAAGAGGAAAGTGAGCTCTTCCCACGCGCCTTGGCGGCACTGCATGACGATGATTGGCGCGCTATTGACGAGCAGATGGCCACACAGCACGACCCGGTTTTCGGAGGGTCTGTCGAACAGGAATACCTCGCGCTCTACGATTACCTCAAACAACAGGGACGTTGAACGGATCCACATGCTTGTCGGCAGGTGTGTGTTTTGGGGATGTCGTCGCAGACTCAGCGCATTAGCGGTTGCATCGCTATCGGTGACAAGTGCTTACGGTGCCGAGCTGCCTTTTGCTACCGCCACCGTGGCTTCACAAGATATTGTGCGCGAACGTGTGCTCGACGGTACGGTTGAGGCGGTCAACCAAAGCACGGTGTCGGCCCAGATCTCCGGACGTATCGCTGCGATCTACTATGATGTCGATGACTATGTGCCCAAGGGCAGTGTCATCTTGCGCTTTCGCGACACCGAGCAGCGGGCTCAGGTGGCCAAGGCTGAGGCCGACGTGCGAGAGGCGCAGGCACGCCTCGCCGAGGCTGAAAAGACCCTGGAGCGTGTCGAAAAGCTCCACGTCACCAAGCTCATCTCAAAGGCCGATCTCGATCGCGCCAGGGCCAACCGTGATGCCAGCCGGTCACGTCTGGAGGCGGGCGAGGCAGTGCTTGCGCAGGCACGCGAGCAGCTCGCCTACACAGTGGTGCGCGCCCCCTATGCCGGCATCGTCACCGCGCGCCATGTCGAGATTGGCGAAAGCGCCACACCCGGAAAGCCGCTCATGACAGGATTCTCGCTGGAGCAACTGAGGGTGCGCGTCGATGTTCCACAACAAATGGTCGAGCAGATTCGCAGTTTCGGCAAGGCACGCATCATTTTACCAGGCGGTGCCGCTGCCGAATCAGTTCCTGCCCAGGGGATAACAGTTTTTCCGTACGCCAACAAGGAATCGAACACCTTCGCGGTGCGCGTGAGATTGCCGGACAGCGTCGAGCACTTGTTTCCAGGAATGCTGGTCAAGGTCGCTTTCGAGGTTGGTCAGCGCACGAGCCTCGCGATTCCCGCCAAGGCGCTGGTCTATCGTAGCGAAGTCACCGGCGTATATATCGTCAACGCAGATGGCACAGTGGTCTTGCGTCAGGTGCGGCCGGGCCGTGAGGTCGACGATGGCATGATCGAGATATTGGCTGGCCTTAGTGAAGGCGAACGAATCGCGTTAGATCCGATCCGTGCTGGCGTGTACTTGAAGGACGCCATATCCGGCGCTAAGCAATGAGCGAGAGCCCGTTAGGCATCTCGGGCCGTATTGCCCGCCTATTCGTACGTTCCGAGATTACCCCGCTGCTGGCATTGACAGGGCTGTTGCTTGGCGTGTTTGCGGTACTGGTCACGCCGCGTGAGGAAGAGCCGCAGATCAACGTTACCTTTGCCAATGTCTTCGTGCCGTTTCCCGGCGCAAGCGCCACTGAGGTGGAGCACCTAGTGAGTACGCCAGGAGGGCAGGTGTTGGCGGAGATTTCTGGCGTCAAGCATGTCTACTCGGTTTCACATCCCGGCCTAGCGGTGCTGACCGTGGAGTTTGAAGTCGGCGAAAATCGCACCGATGCGATCATTCGGCTGTACGACAAGGTTTTCTCCAACCAAGACTGGTTGCCGCCAACGCTCGGTGTTGGCCAGCCGATCGTGCGGGCACGCGGTATCGACGACGTACCGATTGTTGCCATAACGCTGTGGACTGAAGACACGCAACGCGGCGCTTATGACCTGTTGCAGGTTGCGCACGCGCTCGAGGCCGAGCTCAAGCGTGTTCCTAATACCCGCGACATTCGCACCATCGGCGGGCCAGAACGCGTGGTGCATGTGTTGCTGGAACCCCCGAAGCTCGCCGGTTACGGTATCGCGCTGGACGATCTGCGCAATGCGATTGCGAGTGCCAACCGCTCGAGCGATAGCAGCGCGGTGGTGGTCGACAACCAAGAAGTGTTGGTCAAAGCCGGCACCTTGCTCGGTAGCGCCGAGGAAGTAGCCGGGCTGGTTGTGGGTCTGCACGGCGGTCGGCCAGTGTATCTTTCCGATGTGGCGCAGGTGCGCCATGGGCCGGATTTTCCTGCGTCGTATGTGAATTTCGCTACTGGCCCGGCGGCGCCAGCGAAAGGCATCACGGTGCACGGTCGGTTTCCAGCGGTGACGCTGACCGTGGCAAAGAAGTCTGGAAGCAATGCAGTACAGGTAGCAGACCAGGTTATTCAGCGTGTCGAGCAGCTGAAAGGAATCTTTATTCCCGATGGTGTTGCCGTCACAATTACCCGCAACTATGGCGAGACCGCTGATGCCAAGGCGCGCAAGCTCATCCAGAAGCTACTGTTCGCCACCATCTCCGTAGTGGTGTTGGTATGGCTGACGATGGGCTGGCGCGAGGCACTCATCGTTGGCGCGGCAGTGATCGTCACACTCGCGGTCACGCTGTTTGCATCTTGGGCCTACGGCTTCACGATCAATCGGGTGTCGCTGTTTGCGCTCATTTTCTCCATCGGTATCCTGGTGGATGATGCCATTGTCGTGGTCGAGAACATTCATCGTCATCGGCAAAAGGGCGAAAAGGACTTGTTTCGGGCGATACCGCTGGCAGTGGACGAAGTAGGCGGTCCGACAATCCTCGCTACCTTAACGGTAATCGCCGCGTTGCTGCCGATGGCCTTTGTAACGGGGCTCATGGGACCCTACATGAGTCCGATCCCGATCAACGCCAGTATGGGCATGTTGATCTCACTGGCTGTTGCCTTTGTCGTCACACCGTGGTTGACCTATCGCGTAACCGGCAACGTTGCAGGACATGAAGGGGAGCAGGAACGTCAGGCGGAGACGCGCTTGTATCCCTGGTTTAATCTGTTGGTGGGAGCGTTCTTGCGTGGCAAAAACGCGCGCACAAGACGGCGCGCCTTAGCGGTGGCGGTGTTGGTATTGATTGCGATTTCACTTTCGTTGGTCATGTTCAAGGCAGTCGTGCTGAAAATGCTTCCGTTCGACAACAAGTCGGAATTCCAAGTGGTGGTGGACATGCCAGAGGGCACGAGTCTGGAACAAACTGCACGGGTGCTCGATGATATCGGCGATCTGCTCTCGCGCGTGCCCCAGGTGACTGATTATCAGAGCTACGCCGGCACGGCCGGCCCCATCGGTTTCAACGGTCTGGTGCGGCAGTACTACCTGCGGCAGCAACCGTTCATGGGGGATATCCAAGTGAATCTGGCGGACCCGCACAAGCGCAAAGTACATAGCCATGCTATTGCCCAAGGCGTGCGGCAGTTGCTGCAATCAAGACTTCACCACGAAGGGGTGAGCATCAAAATTGTTGAGGTGCCGCCGGGACCGCCGGTGTTGGCACCGCTGGTGGCGGAGATCTATGGGCTCGATTACGAGGGACAGATGCGGATCGCGCGGAAGGTGCGCGCCGTGTTCGAACAGGTCCCCGGTATCGTTGATGTCGATGACAGCATCACTGCCCCAGGGCGAGAGCTCGTGGTCCAGGTTGACCGCCAGCGCGCCGCATTGCTGGGCGTATCGCAGACTTCAGTGGTGGCGGTTGTCACTACGTTACTCGGTGGCGAGGATGTGAGTTACCTACACGGCGCCAACGTGAAATATGCGCTACCGATACGGGTAGAGTTTACAGAAGGTGAAAAGTCCGACCCCGACAGTGTGCTGGCCTTCAAGGTCCGTGGCGCTGGCGGGAAACTGGTGCCACTGTCCGAGATCGTGAAGGTTAGCCAACAAACACGCGAGCAGGCAATTTATCAGAAAGACCTGTTGCCGGTGGTCTATGTGGTGAGTGACATGGCTGGCACGCTCGACAGTCCATTGTACGGCATGGCGGCGATTGCCTCGCGCCTCGGTGACATCGCCACGGAGCTCGGTACGCCGTTGCCGCAGTATTTTGTTGCGCAACCGACGAACCCTTATGCCTATGCGCTCAAGTGGGACGGCGAGTGGCAGATTACCTACGAAACTTTTCGCGATATGGGTATTGCCTATGCGGCTGGGGTGGTGTTGATCTATTTGCTGGTGGTCGGTCAGTTTCGTTCCTACCTGGTGCCGTTGATCATCATGGCGCCGATCCCGCTGACAGTAATCGGTGTGCTTCCTGGGCATGCGCTGTTAGGGGCCAAGTTCACAGCCACCTCGATGATCGGCATGATCGCGCTCGCCGGTATCATTGTGCGCAACTCCATCCTGCTGGTCGATTTCATTAACAACGAAGTCAGTAAAGGTACGGCCTTCGATGAGGCGGTGATCCGTGCCGGTGCCGTGCGAGCACGGCCGATTGTATTGACGGCGCTAGCCGCGATGCTGGGTGCCTTTTTTATACTTGACGATCCAATCTTTAACGGTCTGGCGGTGTCGCTTATTTTCGGCATTTTCGTCTCGACCCTTCTTACGCTGCTAGTGATTCCAGTGCTCTACTACACATTCATGCACAACAAGGCCGCACGCAAGAACGCCTGACCTAGTGCGTTGTCTAATGTGTTCAACGCCCAAGCTTGAAAGCGGTCATCCGAGACCGCATTTAACGATCATGAAATCCACTTTGGATCAGTACCAGACTGACCCGTCGAGACAACCTGCCAGCATCCAGCGACATATCCGCCGGGGTGAAGCGCTCGGACGAATGTTGCTTGGTGTATCCGGTTACCTGCGCCGTTTATATTGGCGCGTGCATGTCGGTGCCGAAAGGTCCAGCTGGGGAGACGAGCAAAGAGCGGTCTTGCACACGGCGTCAGTACCGGACGTCAAGCCACACGAGCAGGAAGCGGCGAAAGCGCAAGAACGTAACGCGAAAGCGGCCAACGACGAGGACTATCGGTCCGTTGCCTAGCCCCTAGCGATAGCTTGGTTAGGCCTGCCTGGGCGGGTGACCCCGGTAAACACAGCTCGGCGGTTGTCGCTGAGTTATCAATGCCTAGGAACTATTTGAGCTGCCCCATTACCGCGCGGGCTTCGCCTAACAAAGCGAAAAGCTGGTGTTGCGTTTCTTTAGTCAGGCACTTGTGATCACATTCGGTGAGCGAGGCTAGATTCACCACCTTATAGAGTCTCGCGACGACTTCGCGCAGACGTTCGATCTCTTGGTCGGCCTTGTCAAGCGCGTCGAGCAGCCGTGGGGCGTCGCGCAGTGCAACATCCCCCCACACGCCAAATACCTCGGTACTGGTCTGACAATCCCTGCACGAGTCAACCGCCTGGTTGATAGCCTCGCGGATTGCGTCACGTTCCTTTTTGGTAAGCATGACTGGATTCCTTCAGCGACCATACCATTTCTAGCTTATCAAAGCTTATGCAGCAGAAACCCGCGGTGACTATGATCTACGTCAACAAACCGTCCCATAGGGTCTCGGCTAGCTGCTGTTGCATCGCAACAGCAGACCACTGCGGGCGAGCATGAGGTCTGCCGGCGCTCTTAACGCTCAGCGGATTGATCGAATAGATGCTCGAGGTCTTGCGTCCTGAGAAATCGGCGAATGTCTTCCGTGGAGACTACCGTTGTTTCTCCAGCGACTGGAATCTTCAGTACCGCCGATTCAGAACCGGGAACGGCAAGCTCCGCCGAACGATAGCCGCGCACGAGCCCGAGCAACCCACCTGTGGTCGCATCATAGACGCCGCCACCACTAGTACCGTAGCTTACTGGCGCATCAACTAGTTTCACCGGTCCTTCGATCGGTACCTCAGTGTGTTGTTCTTCGTCCCATGCGATTTGGCTCACTACGCCGCTTACGATCGTACGGCGGCGTCCCCAGGGAAATGCTACCACCCAGATGGGGTCGCCCAAGCGCGCCCGAGTCTTCAATGCCACCGGCGTGAGAGTGAGGTCGCCCCCGACCTCGAGCAACGCTAGGTCGTGTTCGGCACTCACCGCCACTATCGTGGCTACGACCTGCTTGCGCCACAGTGGGTCCATGACCATAACTGTCTGCTCCGTCATGGGGGACAGCAGATGCTTGGTCGTGAGGATCAGTGTGAGCTCTGGATTGCGCGCGGGGCCTAACACCACACCTGAGCCGGCGCGACGTGTGCCGTCCTTGCGCATGTCGAGCAGCTGAACCGTGGATGTCAGCGTTTGACTGATGACATGGGCACGGCTGTCTGCCTGGTGTGCGGTGACGCAGGCACTGAGGCTAGCGGTGAGCGCGACCAGCGCGAACCATTTCATCGCGTCTTGTCTTCGGCGTTTTCGGCGCGCTCAAGGATGCGATAAAGCGTACGCCGGTCAATGCCAAGAATCTGTGCCGCCCGCAGTTTGTTGCCGCCGACCTGATCCAGCACCTCTAGCACGTGGCGCTTTTTTAGCTGTTTCAGGTTCATCACGGGGCTGTCGGTGGTTTCGCCCGGGGCCCCCTTACTCCCCCTGATCTGGAGCGGCAGATCTTCCGGAAAGATAGTGGCGCCGGGGCTAACGGCTAGAGCACGGTGGATAATATTTTCCAGCTGGCGTACGTTTCCCGGCCAGTCGTAAGCGCAGAGCACCGCCATCGTTTCCGGCGCGATTGTTGGCGCACCTTCCCTGTCACCATACTTATTAACAAAGTGCTCGATCAGCAGAGGGACATCCTCCGGCCGTTCGCGCAACGGCGGAACGTCCACACGCATGACGTCAAGCCGATAAAGCAGGTCTTCTCGAAACGCGTGCTGACGCACGAGCCGTGCCAGATCGCGATTAGTGGCGGCAATGATGCGTGCGCGCAGAGGAATGGTCTGATTGCCGCCGACCCGCCGGATGGCTTTCTCTTGTAGGGCCCGCAGCAACTTCGCCTGCAGTGCCGGAGAGAGCTCTCCGATTTCGTCGAGAAAGCAGCTTCCAGAGCCGGCGGCTTCAAGCATACCCCGGCGTTGACTGTGGGCCCCGGTGAAGGCGCCACGCTCATGACCAAAGAGCTCTGACTCGAACAACGTCTCTGGAAGTGCCGTGCAATCGACCGCCACAAACGGTTCTTTTGCACGCTGACTCGCCTGATGAATGGCGCGCGCCACTTGCTCCTTACCCGTTCCGGTTTCACCAGTGATCAGCACAGTCGCGTCACTGTTTGCCACGCGCGCTACGAGCTTGTACACCGCGACCATGGCCGGTGATTTTCCCACGAGCTGCTCGGAACCGAGCTTAAGTGCAGAATCCTTGTGGCTGCGGCTGCGTCTGGTTGCTCTTAGCGTGCGGCGGACGGTTTCCTTGATCTCGTCCATGCGAAAAGGTTTAGAGAGATAATCGTGTGCGCCGGCGCGGATCGCAGCCACGGCCGTGTCCATGTCGGCGAACGCCGTCACGATGATTACGGGAAGATCCGGCTGCGAGCTCTTGAGCCGTTGCAGTACCTGCATTCCATCATAATCTGGCATCTTGAGATCGATGAGCGCAAGTTGGCACGAGGTTTCTTCCGCAAGTCGCACAGCCTCGGCCCCGCCTGCAGCGGCGATGGGTGCATAGCCCTCGGCCGCCAGCACCTCTACTAACAGCTCGCGCGCGACCGGATCGTCGTCGGCAATGAGGATGCTTGCAGGGGCGGTCGTCACTGCTGTTCCTTGGCAGCGGGCAGGATGACGGTCAAGGTGCTTCCTTGGGCCTCTATGCTTTTCACTTTTATGCGCCCACCGTGTTCGCGCACGATCTGGGAAGCGATATAGAGACCAAGCCCCGTACCCTGACCGGCCGGTTTCGAGCTCACGAACGGTTCGAAGATTTCTTTTTGTCGTGTCGCTGCTATGCCGACCCCGGTGTCTTCCACGACGATCTCAATATGCCCCTTGTCCCTACCTCGTTTTGCGCTGACGGTAATCGCACCACCCGCCGGCGTCGCGTCGAGCGCGTTCGATAGCAGGTTAAGTACTACTTGCATAAGCTGGTCGCGATCGCCGTTGACTGAAGGCAGATCCGAGTCAACGTGTAAGTGCAGCGAAAGACCGGCAGCGGTCATGCCTGGAGATACGAGCGCCGCACAATCCTGGGTCAAGCGGGCGATGTCGACAGGGGAGAAGACCGGGCGGTCTCTCCTTACAAGATCCAGCAGCTGGCGGATCACAGCGGACACGCGCGCCACCTGGTCCTCGACAATTTCCAACCGCCTGGCGGCCCCGCCAGCTAGCTCCGGAGAGAGCTCGGAGCGCAACAGTTCCAGATGACCCGCGATGGAATGCAGTGGTGTGCCGACCTCGTGTGCCACTTGAGCGACCACACGGCCGGCTACCGCCAAGCGTTCGGCCTGACTGAGTTTACGTTGTGTTATGTAAAGCATTGTGTTCAGGCGCTGGACCTCTTGGTATTTCTTGTCCAGTTCGCGCGTCGCTGTCTTGATGCGTTTATCTAGCTCTGTGTTGAAGTTGTTGATCCTCACCATCATTTCGTTGAAATGGTTTGCCAGAATTTCGAACTCGTCACCACTGACAACCTTCACGTGAGCAGTGGTACCGCCGTCACGCACCTGTTGTATGGCTGATAGGATACCGCTGACAGGCCGGTTAACGACGTAGGTTACCGCGAGCACCATCAGGTAACCCATGATGATGACTGAAATACCGGTGAAGACCAGGGCCCATAAATTAATGCGGAAGTGTAGGCGGTCGGCGTGTTCCAGGGAAAAACGTGTGCCTACCGCACCGACGATATCACCCTTGAAGGAAACTGGTACCAACGTGTCCCAGGCGCGCGTGCCGCCCACGTCGGCCAGCCTAGAGACCGGTTTTCCTTGCTGCGCGCGCTGACCGTCGGCGCGACTAAAAGGCAAGCGCCTGTGCATGTGGCTGGAGGCCACCACCACTGTGCCCTCGGGCGTGAACTTGAGGATATCGATCTGCAGCACGTTGGTGCGTACTGCCATCATCCGCCGGATATTGCTTCCAAGAGCCGGTCCACTCCCGAATTCCTCCTGGTCTTCCAGGGTGGCAGAGATCTCCTGTCCAAAGGTGACAGCGCGATCACGAAGGTCCTCGTCGATCCAGCTTGAGGATATCACCCGATGCAACAGCAGGAATCCAAACGATACCGCTATCAGGATCGCCAGGCTGACTAGCACCAGCTTATACCTGACGCCGCGACTGAAAGGCCGAGCAAACTGGCGTAACCACTCCAGCCGCCCCGCATGCACCGCCGATTCGGGATACGACAGGTGCGGTCTCAGGTTCGTGCTACTCATCTTTCGGGTCTTTCTCAGGCAACAACATTCTACAGGGGTGGCGATTTTTTTGCGTGGCAAACCCAATGCTAGCTGAGACCGGGCCGTAGCATTACGCCACACGCCTGGGGAAAGCTGCCACAGTGCACCAGGCCGACCTGCTGCGGTTGGCGGGAAATTTCCGGGGAATTCTCGCGAAAATTTCGCGTGTCCCGTTGGCATAGCGCTTGCTCTATAAGGATCGGCGGTCAGCAACCGACGCCAAAGGATCCAAATTCTTAAACCGTTTGATGGAGATAGACAATGAGAAAGCTTCTTACAGCCTTGTCGGGATTGGCATTGTTACTGGCAGTGGGTATAGCCAATGCTGAAGATGCCAAGGGCGTCGTCAAGGAAATCAATATCAGCGAAGCCTGGGTTCTGTTGGAAGATGGCACCCAGTTTGTTTTGGCTGAGGGTGTAACGATGGAAGAGCTGAAGGCGGGCGATGAAGTGACCGTCTCTTACGAAATGAAGGAAGGCAAGAAAGTCGCCACCGCAGTTTCCAAAGCTCAGTAGTTTCCAAAGCTCAGTAGTTATCGGCGGTAGCGGGTGTCTTTTTGCATCCGCTGCTCGTCGGGAAATCAACGATCGAGATACGAGGTTTAAATTACGAAGATGAAAGGCTCAGGCACTAAACCGATGAAACACAAAGACGCGGCTTCCATGAAGGCTAAGGAAGGCATAAAGAGCACTGCCGGTCTGACGTCAAAACCGGCGGAAGCTCCGCGTCCTTCAAAGATGCCTCGCATGCCGGAGCGCAAGCCCAGTTAAGGGTGAATGCTCGCTGCGAGATAGATAAAACGGGCGCGTCCACGGACGCGCCCGTCATTCTAAGAACCTCGAGCCTGACAGGGGTGCGTTAGGCCAAAGGTATAAGGCTATGTCTGCCGTTATAGGGATTGTCCTATGTGTGCTTGCAGTGCTGATTTTCGGGGCGGCACTGGTCGTTGCACGTAAGCCCGGCGCTCCAGGCTGGTTGACAGAGGGGTTCGGGGGTTCGCTGATTACGATCACTGCTATAGCCTTCGCTGTCACGGGGCTGGGTCTGGTCGGACAGTTTGCTGCAAGTTACGGCCGGGAGCCCTTGGGTGCAAAAGAGATTGTTCTGATCAGTATCAGTGTGATATTGCTGGTCGTTGTCTTTGTAGGCGTGGTCAAGGCACTGCGCCGGTCTACGACAATGGCCATCGCGTCATCTACCCCGGTGAAATCCGGTACCACTACAGTGAACGAGGAGGGGCCGTTCGTACCCCTTGAGCACGATCCTTCGCGCTCCGGTGGTCGCAAGCGTTTCAGCTCGAAACGCGCGGCCTGACGCAGCAACACACCACCCCTCAGTCTCGTTCGGGGGCGAACCGAGACGCCGTCACCACGTGCAAAACAACCTCGTGTAAACAGAGGTAGATCGTGTGAGACACGCAAAGCCCCGCAAGAGTAATAATGACTTGGGTACCGTGCGTGGTATAGGTCTAGGCGTCGTCCTGGGGTTCGTGCTATGGGTGGCGACCATTGTGGCCGTAGGTGTTCATTTGTGCTGCCACGGGTGTGACATTACGCCACAGCAATAGAGAAGAATCGCCACAACGATCTTGTAGCGTTGGTCCCTGCGATGTTCAAATCTGCGGAATTCGAGCAACAACGAGTTGGCACAGCGATTGCTTTAGTGCGCATAGGCGTTCGCATGGACGTCGAATCAATTCACACTGGAGATACGTTAATGAAAAATATTGTTGCGGGTTTGTGTGCGCTTGTGTTTGCATTGACGCTGGGAATGGCCAATGCGGAAGATGCCAAAGGGATTGTTGACCAAATCAGCGCCGATCATGCGTGGCTCACACTGAAAGATGGTACCAAGTTCACGTTGGCTGAAGGTATCGATCTGGAAGGCATCAAGGCTGGCGAGGAAGTCACCGTCTCCTATGAGATGAAGGACGGCCAGAAAGTCGCAACCGAAGTTGCCAAGGACGAGTAGTCATTTTGCCCTGGGGGCGCGCTTGCAAGCGCGCCCTTCGGGCAAACTCCCACTCAAGATATACCAATCACCGAGAGACGCGCGTCCAGCGACACGTATTGCTTGCGTCATTTATCCCTCGGTCGCACAAGTAGAACAAAATCTCGCCTCATCTCCACGAGGACACGCTCCCCCTTATCGATAGGGGGCGCGCCATCCATAAGCTCAGCGCTCCACAGCTCACCACGCACTCGCACATAGCCAGTGGGGTCGATGCGCTCGGTGGCCACTCCGTACGCCCCTTCCATGGCGTTTGCGGTGACGGGATAAGCGACATCGTAGGAGCGCCACACCAGAGGGTAAAGCAGTGCGTCTTTCATTACCCAGATGGCGACAATACTCCAGACCACCCAGCCTGGAATCTCCAGGCGGTCCCTGAGCAAAACCAAAATCAGAATGAGCAACGCCGTAGCCGGCAACTGAAGTAGCCAGTACCGCAGCAGTACGCGCGCATTCCATATGCGTGTGTTCGGGTTCTGCCGGTTACCGTTTGATGATTGCGTGCTCAAGATTGCGCCTAGCTTACACCCGGCATGCGATCGATTGCACAATCGCAGCGTCATGGATCCGGTCTTAGAACGGAACGCTTCCAGGCATTGACGGCGTAGAGGCGACTTTGATCGACGCCCGTAGGGCATTAGTATAGGTAGGACAGCCTATCGGGGTTTACCCGTGGCAGAATTGTCAGGGTTACTTGCAAAAGAAATGACATTCATTTCTCATGGTTGAGCATGGTTTTGTCTAACATCTTTTCGAACATTCCCAAAGCGCTGCCGACAGAGCTCTTAGAGACGCTGTTGCAAACGGACGTATTCACGCTCGAGCGCATCGTGTCCAAGGGGCACGCCACTCCAGTGGGCGAGTGGTACGATCAAGCGCGCGATGAATGGGTTATATTGCTTAAAGGCGGCGCTGGCCTGCGCATAGAGGGCGAGCCGGCGGTGATTACGCTGAAACCCGGCGATCATGTGTACCTGCCGGCACACCTTAAGCATCGTGTCGAGTGGACGGCGCCTGCGGAAGAGACGGTGTGGCTCGCTTTGCATTATTGAAAGGCCTGGTTGTTTACTAATGTTGCGTCGTTGCAATGACGGCGATTTCGAAACGATCTACGCCATCATTAACGATGCGGCGCAGGCTTATCGTGGTGTAATTCCCGCGGACCGGTGGAAGGAGCCATACATGTCGCGCAGCGAGCTGCGCCACGAGATTGACGCCGGCGTGGTATTTTGGGGTTTTGAGCAGGCACACGAGCTGCTCGGGGTCATGGGACTGCAAGAAGTCGGTGACATCACGCTCATACGTCACGCGTACACGCGCACACAACACCAGCGGCGAGGAATTGGCGCACAATTGTTGCAAGTACTCTGCGACAGTACCAGCAGACCTATGTTGGTGGGCACCTGGCGCAGTGCACGCTGGGCCATCTCGTTTTACGAGAAGCATGGTTTCCGACTCGTATCGCAAGAGCAAAAGGATGTGCTGCTGAACACCTACTGGAACGTGCCTGCGCGTCAGGTAGAGACATCGGTCGTCTTGACAAACCAGCCCGTCGAGGGGTTGTTGCGGTGATCGTTGTCGAACGGCCTTAGGCTCTCGCGCGAGGTGGTTAGCGGCTGATGCCGCCGTAGGCGCGCCCCGTTTCGGTTGTCCGGTTGGCCAGCAGCGCCGCGAAGGCGGCCTGGTTCGCTTGCTTCATAAGCGCGTGCGGCGCCAACGCTTGCTGTGCGGCCTCCCCGTACGGCAGGTAGGAAAAGAAGTAACGGCTCCAGAAAGGCGAAATAAGCTCAAAACCCTTCGCGCGCGCGAGCTTGCCGAGCACGCGCATATATTGGGTATCGAGTGGCTCCCAGAAGCTGTAGACGTCGCGCGCGAACATGCGCGGATCTGTGGGATTGCCGCCGAGTTCCCGTGCTGCTGCCTTGAACAACCAGGCTTCACTGATGATGAGCCGTTTCCGCGCGTCGAGGCGCTTTACCTCATCCGCCCAATCGAGCGCGCGTTGCAGGTAGTCCGTATAGCCGTTGCTCAGCGGGTACAGGTGAATGTCGACGTAATCGAGACCCTTGATGCGAGCAAAGCGCGAAATGTATGCCGGATCTTCCCAACTGCCGCAGCCGGCCCCGAGCAGCGTCTTGTGCTGTGGCACGTCCTTCGCCAGATTGGTGATCATGTTGCGGACATAGCGGGTCCAATCGTTGAGCCCGAGTCGCTTACCAAGGGCGATACCGTGCGTCTGTGGCTCGAGCACCAATGAGAGGTAATCCGGGCGCACGTGCTGTACGATGCGCAGCACCTCCGCATAGCGTTCACGTGTAAAGCGTTTGAAATCGAGCTGCGCATAGTACGGTTGCACCGGTACCAGCGTATAGCCAGGCAATAGCACGTTATGTTCGACCAGTAGCTTCATGCCGCGGCGGCGAACTTCGATGGCCAGGGTCTCATAAAAGCGCAGGTACGGCGCAGGGTCGCCGAAGGCCGGTGTGAGCAACGGGTAGCTTATGGTTACGGCTACGGCATTAAGCCCCAGTGCCTGCAATCGGTCGAGATAGAGCAGGTTGTAACGTTGCCAGTCGGGGCGCAGCAATGCCGGTCCAGCATGGCTGTTTGCGGTCAGCAGGTTGGTGGCCAGCGCGATCTTCCGTGGCTCCGGGTCGCCGAGCCGAGCCTCGAAGCCGTTGAGCCGGGTCGCGAGCTCCGCGTAGAGGGCGCGGTATTCTTGCGGCACGGTTGCCGGGGTCGGGGGGTCGGCGTCCGCCGCTCGCGCTGGCGCGAGTGTTGCGAGGTAAAGCAATAGCCCAATCGGTAAAATAACCAGATACTTCAACATGGCGGGAGTATGACGCCAAATTCATTCAAAGACGACCAATGCGACAGCTAGGTTGTTGCACCGGCATGTTTATTGACGGAATCAGCATCAATGGTCAGTGTCAAGGTGACGATGAAATCGACCGGGGTGCCGCTGAAGCGCACGCTGGTTGTCATTGAAGTCGACAGTAGCGGGGAGCGTCTGCAGGTGAGCACCGACCGCGCTGGCACGGCGTCTTTCGACATTGGGCGCGTCAGCGGTAAGATCCTGGTGGATGGTGTGCCGCGCTATCACGGCCCGCTCGAAGGCGAAATACCGATCGAGCTATGGTCGGTAGTGGAAGGTGCGGCCGTCAAGGAAGCAGGAGCGCCTGGCGCTAACGTCGGCGGCAGCACGGCTTACCCGAGCATGCAGACGAAGACGCTGCTGGTGAACGGACGCGAAGTGCTTACCGACGGCGAAGGCTACCTCGTGAATCTGGACGATTGGTCGGAGGGATTCGTGCGTGTGCAGGCGGCCAAGGAAGGTCTCGGCTTGACGAATGAGCATTGGGAGGTTATTCGCTTCCTGAGAGAATACTTCGACCGTCATCATATCCAGGCGCAGGTGCGGGAGATTATCAAGCATTTCAAAAGGGTTTGGGGTGCGGAAAAGGGAAGCAATCGCTACCTGCATGATCTTTTCCCAAGCGGCGGACCTCAGAAACAAGGTAATAGGTTAGCGGGCTTACTGCGCACCAAAGGTGAGCATTAACAATGCGCCCGACCGTCATTGATATCGACTAGCGAATGAACGTGCTTAAGCAACAACCTGGGCAGCAGCAACGACAGTCCGCGGTCACGTTTGCCGCCAGCGTGTTTCTCGGCTCGGCCATCTTTCTGCACTGGCGACACGGCGGCGCAACAGCGCTGCTGACACTTAAGGCATTTGGTTTTTTTGTCATCGGTTTTTTTGTCATTGCGTTTACCTTGGGCATGGCGTTTCACTCGATGCATCGCGCACTAATAAGCTGGCTGCCGCATGCCAGCTCGGCAGCAGCGCCGCCGGTATCCATTTCGCTGTTGCAAGTACTCGGTACGGCATTGCTGGCACTCGAGGTTGTTGTGGGCTATTTGTTGACGCGCATCGGTTTCTTTTGGTTTTACGGCTGAATCACCGTGGCAGACTATGTTAAATCCGCCAACGCGTATTACGAGCCGATGGACATGGTGAGCCGAAAGGTTCCAGCAAGGATTCCGTGAGCGACGCCCCATCCAAACTTGATCATGCGTGGGCGACGTGGCGCTACACTGGTAAGCAACGCCCCGAGTTCGCGATCCAACCACGGGCGGATCAGGAATCGGTTTGGGATTATCCGCGCCCGCCGCGTATCGAGGCTGATACGCGTCGCGTGCAAGTGCTAGTCGCGGGTATCACGTTGGCTGATAGCAAGCGCTGCTTGCGTGTACTGGAGACGGCGAGCCCACCGACGTTCTATCTGCCGCCGCAGGACGTGCGCATGGAGTATCTGCGGCCGTGCACCGGTTCCTCGGTGTGCGAATGGAAGGGGCGCGCAAGTTATTGGTCGATCTACCTGCACGATACCTTGATAGAAGAGCGTGCGGCTTGGTCCTATTCTGCACCCTACAAGGGGTTCGAGGGGATCACGGGGTATGTGTCGTTTTACCCTGCGAAGGTCGAATGTTATGTAGCGGGGAACCGCGTCGTGGCGCAGCCCGGGGGCTTTTACGGCGGCTGGGTAACGCCGGACATCGTCGGTCCGTTCAAGGGATCGCCGGGCACGCAGCACTGGTGAGGGTTGACCCAAGGTCTCGCTCCCGACTTGCGTGGGATATAGTCTGAAAACGCGGGAGGTACAAGAAATGAAAATAGGGGGCATTTTCGGCTTACTAGTATTGATCGCTGACGTCTACGCCATCATCAAGATATTGCAAAGTCGCACCCAGCCCAGTCCGAAAATTGTCTGGATTCTCGTTGTGTTGATTTTTCCGCTTGTCGGCGTGGTTGTTTGGTTTTTTGCGGGACCAGGCGCGAGACGACGTTAGCTCGACCGGGTTAAACGGAGAGGATGCATGAAGAAGAAACAAATCGGTTTCGCGCTGCTTGCTGTTGGCATCATTTTACTGGCTTGGGGGTATCAGGTCTCGGGCTCATTCGGCTCACAGGTCTTGCAAGCCTTTGGTGGCGCACCGTCTGATAAAGCGATGTATCTCTACATCGTCGGCGCGGTTTGCACCGTGTTGGGGCTGTTTCGCATCGTCAAGTAACGGCTGAGCATTTCCATTGATGTTTCTTCACTGCGGTGTGACGGTCGCGAGCGCAAGCTCGATCTCGATGCATAGTCCGCCGCCCGCTCGGTTCTTGGCGCGGATCTGACCGGCATGCGCTTCGACCGCGCGCTTGGCGATTGCCAGACCAAGTCCGTAGCCGCCGCCGGTATCGCTGGTATCCGTGTTACCGGCGCGGAAAAATGGCTTGAACACGGCCTCGAGATCGGAGGCGGGTACGCCGGGCCCCCGGTCGCAGATCGAGACCATAACCGACTTACGGTCGTCGCTAGGTCGTAGACGCACCTCAACGGCCGTGTCTGCGGCAGTGTATTTCACGCCATTGCGGATCACGTTCTCGAATGCTCGGTGCAGCAATTCGGGGCGCGCCTTTACCATAACTTCCCCGGCGGCATCGAGACTCACCCTGCGGCCACTGCTCTCCGCCTCGAAGCGCGCGTCCTCGACGACGGTCTCTAGCAGTTGCACGAGATCTACGTACTCATCCTGAGCGCTGCTGACGCCAGCCTCTAGCCGGGAGAGCGTCAGCACTTGTCCAACCAGCTCGGCTAGGCGCTCGCTTTCACGTTCGATTCGGTCAAGCGCTGCAGCCATCTTGTCCGGTCGTTGACGCGCTAAACCGATGGCCACCCGTAAGCGGGCCAGTGGTGAGCGTAACTCGTGTGAGACATCGTGCAACAGTCGCATCTGTGCGCTCACTGAAGCCTGCAAGCGTGCGGCCATATGGTCGAAATCTCGCCCGAGATCGGCGATCTCATCCCGGCGCCGCCCGATCAGCGGCGTGACACGCGTGTCGAGCTCGCCCTCGGCCAAGCTCCGGCTCGCTTGGCGCAGATGACGTACAGGTCGCGTCAAGTACCACGCCAGCACCGCACTGAAAAGCAGGCTGGCCAGCAGCGCCATGCCCAGTTGGGTGCGAAACGTGTACGCGGACAGGGCTTTGTAGCGGTAGTTCGAGCGGCGCGACCCCGTGCGCTCAGGAATCGGCACGAACAGTAAGTACTTACGCCCGTCCGGTGCTGCTACGTGACGCAAGCCGGGTGCGGTCGGCGCGTCTTTGAGTCCTTCGCGGGCACGCGCCAGCGCGGCCGTTGGCACCGAGCGCCCCAGCAGATCCTGGCCATTTTCGTCGACGATCATCACCCGTAGCGGGCGTCGGCCGGCCCAGTCCTTGAACAACGATCTCGCTGCTTGCTGTCCACCGAATTCAAGCGTCGTGGCTACCGCTGCCAGGATCAGCTCAGTACGAGGTCCGGCTGCGATCTCGGTCATGGCATTTAGGCGCGCCTGACTTTGCAAGTGCACGGCGATGCCGACACCGGCAGCGATAAACATCAATGCCAGCCAGAACGCGAAAAAGATTTTCCAGAACAAACGGCCCACGAATTACCTCTCGATGAACTGATAACCCGTCGCGCGCACGGTCTGTATCGGTGAACGTCCGTCGGCGAGTGCACCCAACTTGCGACGCAGGTTGCTGACATGCATATCGATGCTGCGATCGTACCGTTGTTGTGCCCGACCGAGCGCTCGTTCTGAGAGTTCGGCTTTGCTCACTACCCGCCCGGCATTGCGAACCAGCGCCTCCAGCACATTGAACTCAGTGCTAGTGAGCGTGAGCGCTTTGCCACGCCATTCCGCAACACGTTCCGCCGGCCGCAACACCGCGTCGCCGGCGCGGATTTCGTTCGGTCGGGAAGAATCATGGTGTATGTGTGCTGCATCGGCGCGGCGTAGAATTGCGCGCAACCGCGCTACCAGCTCGCGTGGATTAAACGGTTTGGGTAGATAGTCATCCGCGCCCAATTCGAGGCCGACTATTCGGTCGACGTCGTCGCCCTTGGCGGTCAGCATCAGCACCGGTGTCTGACTTTCCTGCCGGATGCGCCGCAGCGCATCGAGTCCGTTGAGCCTGGGCAGCATCACATCGAGCACAATGGCGGCGTAGTCGCCTTGGAGTGCGCGTTCGGTCCCCTGCTCGCCATCGTGCGCCGTCTCCAAATGAAACCCCTCGGCCGCGAGATATTCAGCAAGCATCTCGCAGAGCTCGATATCGTCATCAACTAGTAACACTCGGGCCATCACGGCGAACCTTCCACTTATATTAAATATGCCACACGAAAACCTGGCTGGCGCGGGTTTTACATAGTTTTACACAGTTTTACCCGTTGCCGACCCAAACTTGCACGCGTCCTGCCCATACTATCGCCACAGGGTGCCAAACAGCACCCTCACGACAGAGAGTTCAACAAATCGACTAGTTAGGAGAGTGCCATGAAAAACAGAAATGTGATCCTCGGTAGTGTGCTCGCAGCGAGCATTCTTGGTTTAGCCGCAAACGGTGGTGTGATTGCGGCATCGGATGGAGGCCCCGGCAATGGTCAACGGGCCGGGTATGAAGGGCGTGGCTGGCATCGCGACGGAGGCATGCCGCGCCTATTCGAGCGGCTTGATTTGAGTCAGCAGCAGCGCGACCAGATCAACCAGATCATGGACGAAGGCAAACAAGCACGGCAGGAGAGAAAGAAAGCACTTTGGGAGAA
>QKEI01000150.1 GCA_003251795.1 Candidatus Muproteobacteria bacterium | reverse complement strand
CGCGCCTGTTCCATATAAACGAAATAGGCCGCGCTGTTGACGTGACCGAGCGCGTCCATATCGCCCCAACGCACGGCGATGGTCAGCGTGTGAAGTAGGACACGCACCTCTTCATCGACCGCCATTCGTTGTCTCCGGTTGAGTTAAGGAACCATGCGTATCGACGTGGCACTAGTCGACACAGCAATTCCTGTCTGGGCACCCTCGCGTTCGTGCTGAGGATAAACGCTTATGCTACATTGTGCAGCCGGGACTAACGCACTAATGATCAACCGACGGCAATTTGGCAAGACCGTTTTGGCGGCAGGGGCATCGCTTTTCGGTGGTGCCGCACTGTCTCCCAGTGGGGCGGCGAACGAGGGCCAGGCCCCTCAGCTTGGTGACGACGGCCTGTACCGCCAGCCCTGGTTCATGGAGAGTTTTCTGAATCTGCCTGAGGACCTGCAAGAAGCGGCGGGCCAAGGCAAGCGGCTGACAATAATCTGGGAGCAGCGGGGGTGTCCATACTGCAAGGAACTGCATCTAGTCAATTTCGCGCGCCCCGAGATCAGTAACTATATAAAGAAACACTTCGCCATGTTGCAGCTGAATATTTGGGGCGCGCGCGAGGTCACCGATTTCGATGGCCAGACCCTGGGGGAACGACAGCTATCGCGTAAGTGGCGCGTCAACTTTACTCCTACAATTCAGTTTTTCCCGCCAACACTCCCTGCCAACGAACGGAAACCGGGTGTGGAACTGGAAGTGGCACGCATGCCGGGCTACTTCAAGCCGTTTCACTTCATCACCATGTTCGAGTTCGTGCATGAGCGCGCGTATGAACGCCTCAGTTTCCAGCGTTACCTCCAGGAGAAAGTGGCGGCCTTGCAGGCAAAGGGCATCAAGCCCGAAGTTTGGTGACGGTGGGCATGTCGCGGGGTCCTGTCATGAGGAGGCACTTTGTCGGAACACGAATTGCCGCGGGCACTCTGGTTATGGTGGCCAGTCTGTTGGCGACTAAGGTGCACGCCGAGCAGGCCCTGATCAGTTTTAAGGTGATGAGCCCGGAGACGGCGCTCGAGCTTGCGCGGGCGGCGCTTGCCGATTGTCGTAAGAGCGGTTATCAGGTAGCTGTTGCCGTAGTCGATCGGTTCGGCGTCGTCCAAGTCGTGCTGCGCGACCGCTTCGCGGGCCCCCACACACCAGATACGGCGAGGCGCAAGGCGTGGACGGCGATATCGTTTCGGGTCGATACGCTAACCCTGGCCCGGCAAACCGCGAGCGGCAGTCCGCAGGCCGGTGTGCGCCATGTGACGGATGCACTGATGGTGGGTGGTGGTGTTCCGGTCGAGGCATCCGGGTCGATCGTGGGTGGTATTGGAGTGTCGGGGGCGCCGGGTGGGGAGGCGGACGATGGCTGCGCCCGTGCAGGCATCGAAGCTATCTTGGAAAAGCTGGTTTTCTGACAGAACACCCACACTGAACGCGTCTATCCACAAGTAATATGGACACATATATTCCTTGTGGAATATTCGTGCGCCCGGAAGAATTTACATAGACTGGCCGCTTTGATTTTGTGAAACCGGAGGAGACAAACATGGGTCAATCGAGCTATGGCAATATCCCCGAGCGACGCAGTTTTCTTAAGCTCTTGGGCGTCGCGGGTGTCACAGCAGGCGCTGCTGCGCTTGGCATCGTTCCCTCTTTGCAGGCCGCACCCCTGGGAGCCGTGCAACCTGAAGAAACGGTAGAGGCAACGCTTACACGGCTATTCGGTAGCCGCACGCTCAATCCAGCGGGTGACAAGATTAAGCTTGAGCTGCCACTGATCGCGGAAAACGGCGCGGTCGTGCCGATCAAGGTCGATTCTAGTCTGCCAATGACAGCCAACAACTATGTCAAAAGCATCTACATCATCAGTGATAAGAATCGGCGGCCCCTGAACGCCAAAGTAAATTTCACCCCGGAAGCCGGTAAGGCCTATTTCGCGGCAAATCTGAGACTGGGCAAGTCAGGGAACGTTCGTGCTATCGCAGAAATGAGCGACGGCACGCTTTACCAGGCGATGCAAGAAGTGAAGGTGACTGTCGGCGGTTGCGGCGGCTAGGAGGAGAGACTTATGTCGGAAATTGGAAAGGTACGAATGCGCGTTCCTACTCCCACGAAGAAAGGGGAGATAGTGACCGTGCGAACGTTGATAACCCACCCGATGGAGATCGTGAAGCGGGATAAGGTTGGCAAGGTCATCGAAAAGAATTACAACTTCGTCTACAAGGTGGTCGCTACCTATAACGGCAAGAAGATACTTGAGGTCGAAACCACTCAATCGGTCAGCCAGAATCCCTTGTTCGCTTTTCCCCTCAAGGTAGATGAGCCCGGCGTATTGAAGGTCGCTTTCACGGACACCCAGGGCAAGACCTACGAAGGAACGGCCGAGATCAAGTTCTGATCTGACAGCCGTTTCCAACGGGAGGCCGCCGTGGTTTCCCGATGAACCCCATTAAGCGCGGGAGGAGAGAGCAGCATGAAAAAGAAAGCGTTATTTCGTATCGGATGGTCGGGTGCGCTTGCAACCGTTGTCGTGGCCGCGGGATGCGCCACCACGAGCGAGAAGCCCTCGAGCTGGCAATCCAAGGCCATTCCTCCATCACAGGGTGTCGTCAAGGAGGTGGACGGCAAGCGCGTTCAGGTACGCTATCCCTGGGGTGGTTTTGCAAGGGCCAAGGTCAACTACGAAAAGTGGCCGACTCACGCCTACGGCAGCGTTGCCTACTTCGAGCCTAAAAAGGCAAAGATGCCGACCGGCATCAAGGGCGATCCGAAGAAGGGTCATGCGATCATGGTCAACCGCAGGAAAGGCCCCTGCACGGCCTGCCACGTGATCCCCGATGCGAAGGTGTGGCCGATAGGAAACATGGGACCGGACCTGCGCACGATTGGCGATCGCAAAGAGGCGGACAGCCATCTCTATCAGATCGTCTACGACCCGCGGGTGATCTTCGGTAAGAATTCGCCGATGGCCCCCTTCGGCGCCTCGGGAATGCTGACCGAGGAAGAGATCGTACACGTCGTGGCCTATCTGCAGACTCTAAAGGGCAACCCACCGGGTACGCCGCCGAAGGTCAGTGACGATCCACAATGGAATCCCTACACACGTAAGGTCGTGAAGCCTGATTACGGTGATCCGCTCGATCCCACGGCCAATCCCGCGCTGTCACTTACCGAAAGCACGGCCGTGCCGCTTTGGAATAAGGCCGGCTCGAAGGGCCGGGCGTGTGCGGAGTGTCATGGGGCGATTAAGGCACCGGATAAGACGCGCCCATTGGGGGTGATCGACTCGATGGTCGGGGTCGCCACCCGCTATCCCAAGTGGTCGGACAAGTACGGTCGCATGATGTCGGTCGAGGACTTTCTCGAGGTACACGCCCCCGATACGACTGGACACGCCTTGCCCGGCCAGGGTGAGGAGAACAAGACAATGTCGATCCTCGTCAAGATGCAATCCAATGGCATGCCCTATCAGATCGACCTCAAGAACCGACACGTCAAGGCGGCCATTAAGCGCGGTGAGGAGCTGTTCCACCGTCCGGTGGGTCAGCGTGGTCAGAAGTGCGCGGACTGCCATACCAAGCGTGGCGGAGCCCACAAGTTCGTAGGTGGACGTTACCTCGGTGACGTCGACGAAGATCCGTTCGTGAACCACCCGTACTACCGCACCTCACAGGGGCGGCTGTGGGACATTCGCATGCGCTTTCAGTGGTGCATGACGCCACTTAGGACGAACTACATCGCTGGCGACTCGCCGGAATACGCGGATCTTGAGACCTATCTCGTTGCGCAACAGACCAAGCGGGGCGATGCGGTAGATATTCCGAGGATCTCGCACTAACGTCGAGTGGGGTTTATTGCTACCACACCGGGCCGCTACGCAGCGGCCCGGTGTGGCAATCGCGAGCGTCGGCATGAGCCGCAATCGCGTCTCGGAAGCGGTGTGTACCGCTCACTCTGATCCCAACGACTCTGTTGCCCTGGGATGGTGACTGCGCTGGCCGGTCGAAACGCTCGACAGCGCACTGCTAAAATTGCCTATCCGTCCCTACAGGCACGCGCGCTTGCTCAGGAGGCATTCGTGGACGTCACACGCAGGGATTTCCTAAAGCTAATCGCCATTGCAGCCAGTGGTCTGGCCTCGGGTGGTCAGCGCGCGCTCGCTGCGGCGCTGACACCGCAGCGCTTGCTCGAGTTCCAGGCGCTGGGCAACGTCACGCTGCTGCACATGACCGACAGTCATGCAACGTTGCCACCGGTCTACTACCGCGAACCCGATACGTTGATTGGAATCGGCCCCGAAGTGGGCAACCCGCCTTATCTCACCGGCGAGGCATTCCTGCGCTACTACGGTATCGAACCCGGTAGCGCCGAGGCCTACGCCTTTACTTATCTCGGCTTCAATGAGTTGGCGGCGCGCTATGGCAAGATGGGCGGCTACGCCCATATCGCTACGCTGGTCAAACAGGTGCGTGCCGAACGCCCGGGCAAGACCTTGTTGCTCGATGGTGGTGACACCCTGCAAGGCTCGGCCACGTCGCTATGGACCGGCGGCGAGGATATGGTTCGGGTGATGAACCAGCTGGGGGTGGAGGTATTCACAGCGCACTGGGAGTTCATGTACGGCATCGACCGTGTGAAACAGCTCCTGGGCGACAAGGATAGTGGCGGGGTCTTTAAAGGCGAGTTTATCGCGCAGAACGCGCTCGACATCTCCTGGGGGCCACCGGGTGAGCGAATCTTTAAGCCGTATACCGTGCGCGAGGTGGGCGGGGTGAAGATAGGCATCATCGGCCAGGCCTTTCCTTATACGCCTATTTCACATCCTTTGCGCTTTGTGCCATCGATTAGCTTCGGCATCCGCGACGAGGCCATGCAATCTCTGATCGACAAGCTCCGGGTACAGGACAAAGTAGACGTGACGGTGCTGCTCAGCCATAACGGTCTCGCGACGGATCTCAAGCTCGCAACTCGTGTGAGCGGACTCGACATAATCCTCGGCGGGCATACACACGACGGCCAGCCGCGGCCGATCCAGGTGGGCGATACGCTGGTTATCAACTCCGGCGCCCATGGAAAGTTCCTGAGCCGCTTGGACCTTGATGTGCGGGCGGGCAAAGTGCAAGGGTATCGTTACAAGCTGATTCCGGTGCTCGCGAACTTCGTCGGTGAGGATGCCGAGATGGCTGCCTTGATCAGGCAGATTCGCGCCCCGTACGAGGCCAAGCTCGCGGAGCAACTCTCCATCTCGGAAAGCCTGCTCTACCGGCGCGGCAACTTCAACGGTACCTTCGACGAGATCATTCTCGATGCGATGCTTAAGCATCACGATGCCGAGATCGGTTTCTCGCCAGGTTTTCGCTGGGGCGTCACCATCGTGCCCGGTCAGTCCATCACGCTGGAGGACGTTTATACCCATACCGGCCTCACCTATCCTCAAAGCTGGACCCGAGCAATGACCGGGGCCGAGATTAAAGACATCATGGAGGATGTGGCCGACAACCTCTTTAACCCTGACGCGTACTACCGTCAGGGTGGCGACATGGTACGCATGGGCGGTCTTACTTACACCATCGCGCCGGCAAAGGCGATGGGTCAGCGTATCTCGAACCTCCGCGTCGGCGGCAAGCCGCTCGATCCTGCCAAGAAGTACAAGGCCTGCGGTTGGGCGTCGGTGCGCGAAGTGGAGGGCCCACCCATATTCGATGTGGTCGCGAACTACTTGAGGAGCAACAAACGCATTAAGCTCGACCCACGTCCACGCGTGACGGTGGTCTGACGCGAGACCGTTCCCGTCTGCACGGGCTTCCCTTCCCAAGGTGACAATGAGGCGTACGTGTATGGTTATCAACCGCCGGCAATTTCTCGCTGGATTGCTTGGTGCGGGCGTGGCTCTGTTTGGCGTCGGCTCACAGGCACGCGCAGCGGCGAACAGCAAGGCCCGGATCGTGGTAGTCGGTGCCGGCGTGGGCGGTAGCCGCGCTGCCCTCGCGCTGCGGCGATTGCTACCGAACGCTGAGATCGTCGTTCTCGAGAAAGAACCTAATTTCGTTTGGCGCCCCGGCGCGTTCGAGTATGCGCTTGGTCTGCGTACGTGGGACACGATCACGCGTTCTTACGAGGTACTGGCCGCGCAGGGCATCAAAGTAAAGCGGGCTACAGTCCAAGGCATCGATCCTGCGCGCCAGCGCGTCACAACGACGACCGGTCCTCAAGACTATGACTTACTACTGCTGGCGAGCGGCATTCGTTTGGCGACGGAGACCATCAAGGGGCTCGATCAGAATCCGCAGGTCAACGCCTGCGTCTATGACCCACTACAGCTACCTTCATTGCATAAACGCCTCGCCGCCTATCAGGGTGGCACAATCGTTCTCAGCATACCGCAGCCGCCGCTGCAGTGTCCGCCCGCGCCTTACGAGTTCGCGCTGCTGCTGAGCGAACATATGCGGCGACACAAGATCAAGGGCAAAATCGTTGTGCTCGATGCTAATACGAGTCCTCAGCCGACGCCGCTGGCGAGCGCTTTCGACGCCGCTCTGCAGCGTCATAAAGGTGTGATCGAGTATGTTCCTTGGATTCAGGTTGGGGCGGTGGTACCGGCAGCAAAACGGGTCGTCAGCGCCGACGGCGAAGCGTTCTCCTATGACCTTTTGTCGTTGATCCCACGCCATCGGGCTGCACGTTTCATCACAGAGGCTGGGCTGGCGCAGGCGGGCGATGCCTTTGTTGAAGTCGATCCCCTAAGCTTCCGCTCGACGCGCTTCGAGACGATCTACGCCATCGGTGACGCAGCACGCACGCCCTATGCACGGACCGCTTCCGCCGCGAGTGCGTGTGCCGCGCTTTGCGCGTATGCAATGGCTAAAGCCGTATCGGCAACCGGACCGGAGATCGAACCACCGACCACTTTCGATAGCCCTTGTTATCCGTACGTCAATGGCGAACAAGCGCTGCTGTTGCGTATTGCCTATGCGCTCAAACGGGGCAACAAAGAGCCTCGCGTGGAGAGCCACGTGCAGACAGACACCGAGCCGCACGCCAAGTACGTCGCACAACGCGCGGCCTGGGAGCATGATTTGCTCCAGCAGATCTTCGGCGCTAGTACCGACTAATACTCACCGGCCAGGCAGTTACAGCGTGTTAGTGCGGTGAAGGCCCAAACCGCGGGCAGGTGCGATAGAGCGGCAAGCGACACGGACTGGAAATAGGCATGACCGGTTTCGACATTTCGTATTGGGCAGCTCTGGTCGCTGGGTTGCTCAGCTTCCTCTCGCCCTGCGTGCTGCCGCTCGTACCGCCCTATCTATGTTTTCTCGGTGGTGTCAGCGCCAGGCAGTTAGCGGGAACCGAAGCGCTCGAGCGCGCACAGGCGTGGCGAGTGGTATTGGCTGCAACGATGTTCGTGCTCGGTTTTGCCACCGTATTCATCGCGCTCGGTGCAACCGCAACCGCTTTCGGTCAGCTCGTGGCGCGGCATCTGCAATGGCTCGGCTACATTGCAGGCATCATCATCATTGTGCTCGGGCTTCATTTTCTCGGCGCGCTGCGCATACCGTGGCTCTATCGCGAGGCACGTTTGCAGGTAGAGCAGCGCCCGGCGGGGCTGCTGGCGGCATACGTCGTGGGGTTGGCGTTTGCTTTCGGGTGGACGCCTTGCGTCGGTCCGGTGCTCGCTGCCATCTTGTTTGTTGCGGCCAGCGAGGATACCGCATGGCACGGTGCCGGCCTGTTAGCCGCCTATGCGGCCGGCATCGGCGCACCGTTCCTGTTTGCTGCGCTGGCAGCGCGCCCCTTTATGGCATTCATACGTCGGTTTCGCGCACACGTTCATCGCATCGAGCAAATCATGGGGGTGTTATTAGTGCTCACGGGTGTCTTGTTCTTGACCGGGTCGATGGGCGCGGTCGCCTATTGGCTACTCGAGGCTTTTCCGGTGCTCGGCAAACTCGGCTAGAGCGCGGCCGATTGCGAGCCCAGGGTAGTTGTGTTCAGCATTGGTGAGCTTCCTTTAATACGAAATCTTTGAAGGCTTGAGCTGCCGCAGACAGCCGCTTGCCTTTGCGGTAGACCACATACCAGCGGCGCATGATTGGGAACGACTCTACATCCAGGACTTTCAGCCGACCAACTTCGAGTTCGAGTTCGAGCGTGTGCGCCGAGACGATGCCGAGACCGAGCCCCGCTTCGACACTTTGCTTGATCGCCTCATTGCTCGTCATCTCGATGCTGGACGATGGCGTAATGCCGTGTTCAGCAAGAAAACGTTCCATGGCCATGCGCGTTCCGGAACCACGCTCGCGCATGAGAAAGGTCTCTTGTTGTAGCCGCTTCAACGGAATCCGGCGCTCGCGCGACAGCGCATGATCGGGGGCAGCGATGACCACCAACGGATTCTCCATGAACGGTTCAGCGACGACATCGAGATCAGCCGGCGGCTGACCCATGAGCGCGATGTCGGTTTCATTGGCATCTAGCCGGCGCAACAAATGCTCGCGGTTGGTTACGTCGAGACTCACGCGTACACCGGGGTAACGATGGCAAAAAGCCGACAACAGGCGCGTGGCGAAATAGTTGACGGTAGTGGCGACCGTGATGCGCAGACGTCCACCTTCGATGCCTTTGAGTTCTTCAATCAGTTGTTGCGCTTCTCGCAGCTGCTCCGCGATCGTGCGGCTACAGCGATGCATCGCTTGGCCGGCCTCGGTCAGATGGATCTTCTTTCCGAGCTGCTCAAACAACGGCAAACCTACTGCCCCCTCCAGCTGTTTCACCTGCATCGACACGGCCGGTTGCGTCAGATAGAGCTCCTCGGCCGCACGTGTGAAGCTCAGGTGGCGGGCGACAGCGTCGAAAACCTGCAGCTGACGTAGAGTCAGATTCATGGCGGCCAAATATAATATAATGAATTACTTATTCTAACAATCACTACTATTTAGTTTTATTTATGATAATCATTTGCTACGATTTCAGCCCAAACGTCACTTTGGCAGGGCGGCCACCAGCCATCCTTGCCAAGAGAGCAGACTAACGAGGGTTACCATGTCAGCAAAGAGCTACCAGGCAGGCGTCAAAGAGTACCGCGAAACCTACTGGGATCCGCAGTACACACCGAAGGACACCGATATTCTGGCTTGTTTCAAGGTCACGGCGCAGCCCGGGGTGTCGCGCGAGGAAGCGGCGGCGGCGGTGACGGCGGAGTCCTCAACCGGGACCTGGACCACCGTGTGGATGGATCTGCTGACTGACCTGGAGCATTACAAGGGGCGCGCCTACCGCATCGAGGACGTGCCCGGCGACGACAGTTGTTTCTACGCTTTTGTGGCCTACCCGATCGATCTATTCGAAGAAGGCTCGGTAGTGAACGTGCTCACCTCGTTGGTCGGCAATGTCTTCGGGTTCAAGGCCATTCGCGCGCTGCGTCTCGAGGACATCCGTTTCCCGCTGGCATACGTTATGACCTGCGGCGGACCGCCCAATGGTCTGCGCGTCGAGCGCGACCGTCTGAACAAGTACGGCCGGCCGCTGCTCGGCTGCACGATCAAGCCTAAGCTCGGGCTCTCCGCCAAGAATTACGGTCGCGGTGTGTACGAATGTCTGCGTGGTGGCTTGGATTTCACCAAGGACGACGAAAACGTCAATTCCCAA
>QKEI01000174.1 GCA_003251795.1 Candidatus Muproteobacteria bacterium | reverse complement strand
CGACGTCCCGGTGGCGCAGCAGATCCGCCGATACATTCACAAAGTGTGACACTGCAGCACCGCTGCTCAGTTGCTCGCGGAAACGATCCAGCGTTTGTTGTATGACCTGCGTATCGATGCGCCGGACCATCCGCAGTTGATTAGCGGCCGGGATAAAACTGGCCGCTTCGAGCAAGCTGCCCTCTTCTGTCACCAGTCGCGCCAGCGCTTCCTCACCGACCACACGGCCACTTTGCAGATCGATAATGGGCTGATGCGCGGACTGCAGGCGTCCGCAGGCTAATGCTGACTCCAGCTGACTGCCAATAGAAAACAGGCCGCGCGCCTCGCGACTGTTCGTCACCACGCGATTCCGACCGCGGCGTTTGGCCCCATACAGGGCCGCATCGGCGCCGGTCAGCACCTTTTCGACTCGGTCACCGGCCTGTGGGTATTGCGCCAGGCCTATGCTGATGCTGATGGGAATCAGGCAATCATCCGCCTGGATCGGCTGCTCAACCACTTGCGCGCGCACGCGTTCGGCGATGGCGGTGGCTCTTTCATCATCGGCATCCGGTAACAAACAGAGAAATTCATCGCCGCCCCAACGACCCACCCAATCGCCCTCACGCAAGGAACGTTGCGCAATGTGTGCGACCGCCACCAGCGCGCGATCGCCTACGGCATGGCCGTAAGTGTCGTTGACCGATTTGAAATTGTCGACATCGAGCAACAGCACGCTGTACGGCCGTCCGTGACGTTGCGCACGTGCGTGTTCTCGCTCGAGGATCTTTTGCAGGGCATTGCGATTGAGCAGACCGGTTAGCGAGTCGACCGTGGCCAAGTCCTGCAACTGTTTGCGCAGCACCAGCTGTTCCAACGCAACTTGGCCCAGGTGGGCGAAAGCAAGGAATGAGTCGGTGCCAACACGGCCAAAATAGTCGGCCTCATCCGCATATAGCACCACCACGCCGTGCGCAGGTGAATCAGGGTCACCGAAGGGCAGGGAGATGCAACTCTGCAGGTTATTTTCCAGCGCCCGCTCGCGACCGGGCCCGAAGCTGGTGTCCGAACGTATGTCGGCGATAACCGGAGGTTGGCTCACGCGCAGATCGTATTCCGGGGTCTGGCGCATGCGCGGACCGCCACCCCACCAAACCACGTCTTTGGCACAGGCGAGAGCCGGTCCCACGGCATAGTTGGGACGCGACACCGAAGCGCCGAGCTCACCCGTGTAAACGCAGGCAAGGCGTATGCGCGGCGAAACGTCGACAAAAACGTCGCAGGCACAGCGCAGAATGGCGTCCGGATCTTGCACTTCTGCTAGCCGCACAGATGCAGCCAACAACGCACGACTCAGCGCGTCTCGCTCCCGTAGCAGTTCAACCGGCGTTTCCTCGCCTTGTACACCGGTAGCAATATGAGCCATCGAGTGCTGTCTCTGATTGTTTTCGGACGTTGTCGATCTATGCATAACTCTCAACAACGGTTCGCACTCTTAACATCCTAGTGGTCGCATATATGTCACCAACACAGCGATCACGCGCCCTACTCACTCGATTTGCAGACACATTTGGCCGCGGAATAATGACGTACGGTGCCGCCACAGGCGATCATGCGGATCGCCACCCTTTCGTGCTGCTCTCTTAATGAGATTCCTTGGCCGGGGGCCGGCCTTTTTCTGGCCGCTGCGGCGGCCAATCCGAAATTTTTTTCTTAGGCGCTCTTCCCACGTGTGCGATAAGCAAACTTCGCATAGAGTAATGGGCACACCCAAGGAGTCAATCACATAAAAAAAGTGTCACGAAAACAGGAGCCTGGATCGTGCTGCGATTGCACGCGCGGTCGCTTGTGATCGTGGCTGTCGAAAGTGTTTGAAAAAACAACTATCTATAAGGACCAAAGAGTGAAACTCGATGACACGCAACATCGAAAGAAATTCAGCTTGAACAGAGTAACTTAGCACACCCGCACAGACGCCGATGCGCGCACACAGTATGCGACAACACCCGATCATTGAAGCCCCGCGATCTACGGCCTTGACACGCGGTCGGGAATCTGGCTTGCGCATCGGTACCAGTGCTTGCTTACTCGGAGAACGCGTACGCTATGACGACGGCGACAAGCGCGACACGTTTATCACGGACATCCTCGCGCGTCATGTCGAGCTGGTCGCGCTTTGCCCGGAAATGGCTATTGGCATGGGCGTACCACGCGAGCCGATACAATTGCTGGAACGGTCGAACGGCCTGCATGCCATTGGGGTACGGACGGTAACGTTGGACGTCACGGCTGCGCTGCGCGGTTATGGTGCACGGATGTCACGTGAGCTCAGCGATATCAGTGGTTATATCTTCAAGAGCCGCTCGCCCAGTTGCGGGGTGGGCGATGTGCCGATTTACCGTCAGGGTACTGCAAAAAGGCGTTGGCCTCTATGCCCACGAGTGGATCAATCGCAGACCGCTGTTGCCAGTGGAAGACGAGGTGCGGTTGTCGGATCCTGATATTCGCGACAATTTCTTGGAGCGGGTTTTCTTCTACCACCGATGGCAGATGCTGTGTGACTCGGGGTTAAGCGCGCGTCGGTTGCACAACTTCCATGCGACACTCAGGCTGACATTCATGGCGCATGCCAGCAGCGGATCCGCCTTGAGCGCATTGCTGGCTAAGATCGGGCCCCGTCTGTCGACCAAGCTGGCTCGGTGTTATCTCGCTGAATGTATGAGCATCCTGAGACGCCGCGCTACGCGTTCACGGCACACGCGCGTGTTGCGTTATCTGGCTCGCCGGCTGGTCAGTGAGCTTAAAGTCGGTGAGCGCCAGGCACTCGCACGGGAAATTAAGCGCTACGAGAGTGCTCGGACTCCGCTGATCGTCCCAGTTACCTTG
>QKEI01000243.1 GCA_003251795.1 Candidatus Muproteobacteria bacterium | reverse complement strand
CGAGATATCGATAGCCCGATCAGCATGGCGGGCACAGCCGATTTCGACGTCAATGTGATCATGGAAAAAGCCGGCCTCAATATCGAAATGTTCGATCGCGGGTCCGGTAAACGCAATAAACAGCTTTACCCGTGGAAGCACCTTTACGGGCAATAGCTTCGTTTGCATCGGGTAAACCTCTGTTTCGGGCGAGAGGTTTGATTGCGCCGGCATTGCTGGATCAAGCCTGTACTTTTTAATGAACGTGCTGGGATATTAATCATGAGCGGTCTTCGTGCATCGTTAGCGTTTGGTCTTGCGGGGGCACTGGTGGCGACAATCGTTTTCGCCCAGGGAAGCTACAAGCAGCATAAGGAGCAGATCGAGCTCACGCGTTGGTCGATCCAGAGTGAGCGCAAGGCAGCAGTGGCTAATAACCTGCAACTAAGCGAACAGGAAAGCAAGAGCTTCTGGCCCCTATACGACGACTACCGCGCGGCCATGGGGAAGGTTGGCGAACGGACCATCAAGTTGATTACCGGCTATGCCGACGCCTATACCAAGAATAACCTGTCGAATGACCAGGCTCTGCAGATGGTAAATGATTATCTGTCGATCGAGACCGACAAGCTCAAAGTAAAAAAGCGTTATCTCAAACGCTTCCAGGACGTATTGCCACCGAAGAAATTGGCGAGATTCTTTCAAATCGATAACAAGATGGATGCCTTCATCAACGCTACCATTGCCAAGGAAGTGCCGTTAGTAGAATGAACGCTGTGCCAGCAGCGATGCCGGGGTCCGGCATACATCGTAGCTCGTGTTCGATCCAAGCCGTCGTTTGAAGAAAATTGGCCTGGCGCTAGGCGGTGGAGGCGCCAAAGGGCTGTGTCACCTGGCCTTTATCAAGGCCCTCGATGAGCTGGGGGTGCGACCCAAGATCATTGCCGGCACCAGCATCGGTGCCATCATCGGCAGTTTCTACGCGGCCGGTCTCAGCGGTCAGGAAATGGAAGATATTCTGCGGCGTAATCTACGCGATATACGTCGTATGATGGATGTCAGCCTGTTGCCACGTTCCGCCGCCAAGCGCGCGAAAACACTCGATGAGTTTTTTCAACGCCACTTACCGGTACACCGGTTCGAAGAGCTGCAGATACCCCTCAACGTGGTAGCTACCGATTTTTGGAACTACCGCCAGGTTGTGCTCGATAAAGGTGATATTATTCCGGCGATCCGAGCCAGCATGGCGATGGCGGCTGTTTTCGAGCCGGTCAGGTTAAACGGTATGGTATTAGTCGATGGTGGCGGGGTGAATCCTCTACCGTACGACCTGGTCCAGGATCGTTGTGACCTTACCATCGCGATCGACGTGTCCGGTCAAAAGACGCCACCGGAACACGATCCGGTACCGAACGTATTTGAGAACTTGATGACGACCTACACGATCATGCAGTCGGCGATCGTGCGCGGCAAGCTCGCATTTTCGCCCCCAGACATCTACGTAAAACCGAAGCTGACAAATGTTCGTGCACTCGACTTTCACCGCTGCGACGAGATCATCGAAGGCGTAGCGGATGACGTGGAGATTTTCAAACAAGAACTGGAGAAGAAACTGAAAAAGCGCTTCTGGTTGTTTTGACGGTGTGTTTCAACGCGTCTTGACGGAGTCTGAACGCGGAGGAGTGGCATTTGTATCGGCCACCTTCTCCGCCTTCGTCACCCAGCCGCCGCCCATGGCCTTGTACACATTCACGAGTGCCTGGAACACTGTTCCCTGCGTGAGTGTTTGTTGGAGCTCGGCGTCGAACAGGCTACGTCTTGCATCGAGCACCTCGAGGTAGCTCGTGTAGCCATTATCGAAGCGCAGCCAAGCGAGTCGGGCGTAGTTACGTAGCGCCTCGACCTGACGCTCCTGCGCCGCGAGCTGTTGACGTGATTTCTGATGATCAACGAGCGCATCGGCGACCTCGCGAAATGCATTCTGAATAGCTTGCTCGTAGGCAAAGAGTGCCTGTTGTTGACCGGCCTCGGCCTGTAGCACCTGGCCCTTGATGGCACCGCCGGTAAAGATCGGCCCGAGAATGCTACCGGTGTAGTTCCATGCTCGAGAGGAACTGTCGAAAAGATCCGAAAGCTGCGCGCTTGTGCCTCCAAAAAAACCAGTAAGGGAGATACTGGGGTAATAAAGGGCGCGCGCCGCGCCGATCAGGGCGTTGGCAGCAACCAGGCGTTGTTCGGCTGCGAGGATGTCCGGCCGTTGCTCGAGCAACTGCGATGGTAAACCGGCGGGCACTGCCGGCAAGACTAGCTTATCCAGCGCGCGGCCACGAGGGATGGGTCCGGGGTTGCGCCCGAGCAAGACGGAGAGCGCATTTTCCTGCTGGGCGATGAACTTTTCGAACTGGGGGATCTGCGCGGCGGCCCGCTCGTATTGTGAACGTACCTGCGCCAACTCGACCTCCGAGACCACGCCGCCCTTAAAGCGTTTCTCGAAGAGCTGCACCGTTTCTTCATAACTCTTCGCCGTTGATTTGGCGATTTCCAGCTGCCTGTCAAGATCGCGCAGCG
>QKEI01000014.1 GCA_003251795.1 Candidatus Muproteobacteria bacterium | reverse complement strand
TGCAGGGCACACCGAGGCCGGAGTGGATCTCGCACGCCTCGCCGGCTTCGAGCCGGCGAGCGTGGTTTGCGAGGTGATGAATGACGACGGATCGATGGCGCGCTTACCGGAGCTTGAGACATTCGCGGCACAGCACGGCATGAAAATCGGTACCATCGCCGACCTGATTCGCTATCGCATGGAAAACGAGGCGACGGTGCAACGCATGCGCGAGTGTACTGTAGCAACCGAGTTTGGCGATTTTCGCGTCGTTGCTTACCACGACACTATTAGCGACAAAACACATCTTGCGCTCGTCAAAGGCGAGATTGCTGCTGTCCCCCCGACGCTGGTCAGGGTGCACGTGCAGGAAAGTTTGCTGGATCTCTTTACGGACGCCCACCGCTCGGGTCACTGGACGCTACAGGCTGCGTTGCAGCGCGTGGCGACCGAGGGCGCAGGTGTAGTGGTGATTCTCAATCACGCGGAGTCATCGGAAGACCTACTCAGACGTATCGAGTTGGCGCACAGGCGCGAGATCGCTCTTGAGCCACCGGTAGGCAGGCGTGCACGCGAGGAACTGCGCACGTATGGGTTGGGCAGCCAGATTCTGGCTGATCTCGGGGTTACCAAGATGCGCGTGCTTGGGCGCCCCATGAAGGCACCTGCCTTGTCCGGCTTCGGTCTGAAGATCGTCGAATATATCGAGTACGAGCGCCGACCACAGCGAGGTGGCCGCTCGCAGACGGCATCTGCATGAGCGCCGGTAAGAGCATACGGGGTGATTTGCTTCCGCGTGGCGCCCGTTTCGGCATCGTCTTGAGCTGTTTCAACGATTTCATTGGTGAGCGCCTGCTGCACGGTGCGATTGATACGCTTGAACGCCATGGCGCCGATACGAGTCAACTCGAAGTTGTGCGCGTTCCAGGTGCCTTTGAAATGCCGCTCGCGGCCAAACTCATGGCGGCTAGCAAAAACTACGACGCGCTGATCGCCCTCGGCGTGGTTATCCGTGGTGAGACACCGCATTTTGAGTATGTTGCTGGGCGCTGCGTCACCGGTCTTTCGCAGGTAAGCCTGGAGTTCAACATACCGCTCGGCTTTGGCGTGCTTACCGTGGATACGCTTGAACAGGCGATTGAGCGGGCGGGTTCCAAGGCTGGCAACAAAGGCGCCGATGCGGCGCGGGCCGCGATCGAGATGCTTAACCTCGCTAAGCAGTTGGGAGTCTGAAAGGGTGGTTGTGGCGAAAGCAAGTCGGCATATGGCTCGGCGTGCAGCGGTGCAGGCACTTTACCAGTGGCAGCTCACGCATCAGACACCGCAGGACATCGAGGTGCACTACAGCCTCGATCACGAGCTCGAAGGCATCGATGTCCCGTATTTTCATGAGCTCGTGTCGGAGATTCCTTTGCATCAGCACGAGCTCGACGACCAGTTGATCCCGCACCTTGATCGTGACCTGGAGGATGTGGATCCGGTCGAGCGCGCCATCCTGCGTATCGGCGCGTACGAGCTCGAATTCCGCGCCGAGATCCCCTACAAGGTCGTGCTCAACGAGACCGTAAAGCTCGCCAAGACCTTCGGTGCCGAGCACGGGCACAGATATGTCAATGCCGTGTTGGACAAGTTAGCATCAAAGCTAAGAGCGGGCGAAATTGCGGCGGAAAAGTCCGCCCCGCCAACCGCAGTTTGAATGAATTCGAGCTGATTCGGACCTACTTCGCGTGCCAAGGCCTAGCGCGCGAAGACGTCATCGTATCCATTGGCGATGACGCTGCTGTCGTTGCACCGCCTCCAGGGATGCAGCAGGTGCTGACGACCGACATGCTGGTGGCCGGCAGCCACTTCTTTGCTGATGCGGACCCGCGATCGATCGGCCACAAGGCGTTGGCCGTGAACCTGAGTGATATCGCCGCCATGGGCGCAACGCCTGCATGGTTCACGCTGGATCTGAGCCTGCCATCGGCCGACCCAGAGTGGCTGCGAGCCTTTGCCAGCGGGCTCTTCGAGTTGGCGAATCAATACAGGACGCAGCTGGTCGGGGGCGATACGGTGCGCGGGCCGCTGGCAGTGGCGATTCAGCTCTGTGGGGTGATGCCCGCAGGCGAAGCCTTGCTGCGCTCGGGCGCACGCCCGGGCGATCGCATCTACGTCACGGGTACGCTCGGCGATGCGGCGCTGGCGTTGTCGCACCGACGGGGTACCCTTGATTTAACGGAACCGGAGCGCCTGCAAGTCATGCAACGGCTCGACTACCCGCAGCCGCGCGTGGCTGCGGGCGAGGCCCTGCGAGCGCTGGCCTCAAGCTGCATCGATGTGTCTGATGGGCTTTATGCTGACCTGGGCCATGTGCTCGCAGCGAGCAAGGTCGGAGCGCAACTCGTATCGGAGAAGATTCCATTGTCATCGGTATACCGCCGTTACAGCGATCGCATCGGCGGTGCAGAGTTGGCGCTCAGCAACGGGGATGATTACGAGCTGTGCTTCACACTGCCACCGGCAAGGGCATCCGAGATGCAGCGCATACTGCCGCGCTGCGAGTGTGATCTAACCTACATCGGCGATATTGAAGCACAGCCGGGGCTGCGTATAGTCGATGCCAGTGGCGGGATCTATGAGCCGAAGGTCCAGGGCTATGACCACTTCGCCGGCGGGTGAGCGCGAATCCGGCGCTGCGCCGCCGTCGACTATTGATCGCTGGCCGTTTCCGCCGGGGATCTGGAGAGACCCGCGCTGCGTATTGGCATTTGGTTTCGGTGCTGGGGCAGCATCTCGTGCACCGGGAACTGTCGGCACGTTAATGGCTGTGCCACTGTACGTGGCGATGGCCGCACTGCCAGCGGCCTGGTATGCCGCCATCGTCGCTGCGTTGTTCGTCATCGGCATCTGGGTATGCGCACACACCGAGCGTAGGCTCGGGACGCACGATCACCCCGGCATTGTGTGGGACGAGATCGTTGGCTATCTCGTCACCATGTTTCTCGCGCCAGTGGGCTGGTTGTCGGTCTTGGGTGGGTTCCTGCTATTTCGTTTGTTCGATATATGGAAACCATTTCCGATCCGTGTGCTGGAGCGCCGTATTCGTGGCGGTTTAGGTACGATGCTGGATGACATGCTCGCCGGTCTTTATGGTTTTGCGGCGCTTCAGCTGGGCACTCACCTGCTTTCGTGACACCGACGCTTGTCGGATTTCCCAGCTGTTCATACTTGCTACTGCTTGCAAAAGATCCCCAGTTTCGGGTACCAGTCTCTCAAGGTCGATCCTTGCGGCAACATCTCGTGCTTGCCGATTACCAGCGCTCCGCCCGGTCGCAGTCGCTGAGTTAGCGCCGTAAGCACCTCGCGCTGCAGCGCCTCGGCAAAATAGGTGAAGACTAGATTGCGACAGAGAATAAGCTCGAAGTCCATGTCCGGCCAATTCGTGCGGATGTCCTGCTCGCGCCACTGCACAGCCTGGCGGTAAGGTCGCCGCAAACAATAACAATCGCCGACAACGTCGAATGCCTCGTCGATCCATGCCGATGGCAACTCCTGCAGGCTGCTATGGCCGTAACAGGCGCGTTGCGCCCGCTGCAATAGTGCACCGTCGCTATCCGTAGCGAGTACCTGTAGTTGCAAGTCGGAAAGCGGAGGTTGCGAGAAGCGTGTGCCGATCACCAGTGTGTACGGCTCTTCGCCACAACCGCAGCCAGCGCTCCAGGCAGTGAGGGCATGATCGCCGCGCCGGCGCACTTGCTCGGCGAGGGCATGTAAGACCGGACCACACAGGCGATCGAATACCTCGCGGTCGCGATAGAAGCGGGAAATCGTAATGCGGCAAAGCCCATCTAACAGTGGCCACTCGGCCGGGGTGCGCTCAAGGTAGAAGCGGTATTGCTTGAGCGTAACCAGGTCGAGCGCCTGTAATCGACGCCGTAGGCGCCGACAAACCTGTCGCCGAACCTTGCGAAACCCAGGCCAGCGCAGACGCAGTTGCGGCAGAGCCCAGCGCAGGAAATCCACGCAGTCTGTATCCGTCACAGGCAATCGTATCTCCCGCTGCCGTTCATGGCCGAGGGGACCATGCTACAGCTCCGGTCTGCTGTTTAGGAAATAAGATAGGAACCGGGAACGTACAAACGAGTAGGGGGGCTCTTGTGCCCCCTAACCGGCAAGAGTCTGAAGGTAGCTAGTGCTGAATAACGACGATGCCGAGCTCGCGTAGTGCGTGCTGTGCGCGCTCAAATCCCTGACTGGCTGATAGGTACCACCACTTGAGCGCCTCTTCGATGTTCTGGTCAACCCCGTCGCCGCGCACGAACATTAGGCCAAGCGCGTACTGCGAGGCTGCGTCCCCTTTCGCCGCTGCCTGGAACCACCACTTTGCCGCCTCCAACATGTTCTTGCCGACGCCGTCGCCCTGGGCATACAGCAGCCCTAGGTTAAATTGGGCATCGGTACTGCCCTGCTGCGCTGCCTTGTAATACCAGTTGGCCGCTTGTACCGAGTCGGCGAGCACGCCTGCACCCAGCGAGTAGGCCACGCCGAGATTGTATTGAGCGTCCATATGGCCCTGTTCCGCCGCACGCTGATACCAGTGCGCAGCGCGCTCCATGTCTTGCGGGGTGCCAACACCGCTACTGTAAACAATCCCGAGCATGAACTGGGCGTCGGCAAGCCCCTGTCCCGCGGATAGCTGCAGCAACTCACGACCACGGTCGAAATCCTCGGTGGCCAGGGCCTCCTGCGCCTCGTGGAAGCGTTGTTGGCGGGCACCCCATTGCAGGATGTCGGGAGTGAGCGTAGCGCTGGTCGCGAGCGTTTCCGAAGGGAGGGCAGCGTCGCTGCCGATTGGGGCGAAGAATGGTACCGCGGTCAAGATCAGGCTGCCGTAGAGTATGAGCCTGGGTAACAGCGCCTTGTGGGTGTCGCTGTCCGTGAGAACCTTCGTCGTCCCTGCCAGATGTTTGCCCATCACGTCCTCGCTCGGCGCGCTGCGCCTCACTGACTCAGCTGGATCCGTCCAGCCGCTATTGGTCGATCTCTGCCTACTTTTTAATCAAGTTCCGTGCCAACCAGGATCAAAAGCATGAATAGCCATGCAAAACAACGGCTTAGGCTAAATTTACGTGCGCTAAGCGCCTGCTGTAACAGCTGCCGCTCAACGGACGCTGACGGCAAAAGGCGTCGCTTTTGCGCGCCGCACGGGGATTTACGGCGACGGGACTGACCAAGCCAGTCGCAGGGCGTCCGGGGTGCCGAGCGGCGATGGACGCATCAGGTCTTTTCTTTTAGCGTGAGGGGGACCGCTGAGCGGGAAGGCGTCGGGTGGCGACACAGTCAGCGGTGCGTGGATTTGCGTTTTGTATTCCAGCCGGCGTGAGGTGTATGCCCCAGGTGAAGCAGATGAACAAGCCACAACTACTGGTCACAGTGTTTTCGGACTACATTTGTCCATTTTGCTATATCGGCTCGCTGCGGCTCGATCAGTTGCGTTCCGAGTTCGATCTCAAAGTGAACTGGGCGCCCATTGAGATTCATCCCGACAACCCGGAGCAAGGGCGACCTGTCGAGGAGCTCGGCTATCCGCCAGCACAATGGCAGCAGATGATGACAGCGCTGTACCGCATGGCCGAAGAGGAAGGCGTAACTATCGCCGAACGCACTTTCACCACAAACTCGCACCGGGCTTTGCTGTTGAGTGAGGCGGCCAAGGAGGAGGGGGCTGAGGTGTTTTATCGCTTACACAACAGATTGTTCGAAGCCTACTTCGGTGAGCGCCAAAATATCGGCCAGGCCGATGTACTGTGCGCCTTGGCGCAGGAAGTGGGTCTATCCGAGCACTGCGTTGAGCGTGCCTGGCAAGATCCGCACTTTGAGCGACGTCTGCAAGGTTATCACGTCAGGGCGGCGCGACTTGGCATCACCGGTACCCCTGCCTTTGTCGTCGGCAAACGTCTGTTGCTCGGGGCCGTTCCGACATCCATGCTACGCGAGGCCGCGCGGGCGGCGGTACCGGCAGTAGCCGGCCTACCCTGAACCCTGGATTCGTTCTCACCTGGGCGCGTGGCCGAGAATGCGCACCCACCCCGGCGAACCAACGTCGCCGTGTACTGCGATATTCACGGGCAAGAACAGGCGCACCACGTCGACGTTGGTCAGCAGATGCTGAGTAATGCGGCTCGCGTGCAATTCGGAGCTGCCGCTTACCAGCGACAGCGGCACAATCAGCTGATCCGCAGCATGCTCATCGACCGCGGCGCCACTTTCCATAAAAACCTCGAGGGCATCGACCGCCTCATCGGCCACGCGTTCTGCGCGCTTGCCGCGCGCGCCAAGCGCACCGTAACAACATTGACTGTGTTCGAACTCGGCGAGCAGCAGCAGGGATGTCCCGGGCGAATATGAAGCAAACCGTTGCAGCTCGATGTCGATATCATCACAAAGCTCACCGAGGCGCCTAAGTGCTTGGCGTTGCTGGCGCTCAGCAATCGAGAGATCGAGGCTGCCCACCAAGGAAATTCCGCGTATGCGCCTCAGCGCGCCGCGCGCCGTAAGCGAGAGCGGCGATAGGCTGCTGACCGGCTCAATATCGACACTGATACGGCCACCGCCGCGGGGATAGAACCCGATGCGCTCGAGTGTGGCACGGATGCGAAAGCCGCTGAGTTCGAGAAAACGGAGCCAGTGCCAGGAAAAATAGTGAAAACTCGGGCTCCAGGGGACGTGGGTGCCGCCCGAGATCGTGACACGGGACGGCGTCGCAACGAAGCTCAACGGTATAGCCACCGCCTGCGCTACTAGCATCACGGCGCCGGCCGTGCCGATGTCAAATCGGTAGTTGCCGCCGGCGAGCAGACCCGGCTCGAAGGTCAGCTCGAGCGCGCCGAGTTTGGCTCCCTGCACGCGTGCGCGAGTGACAGCTGCTGTTGCCTCGACCGCTTGCAGGTGTTGCGCCATGAGGCCAGGTTTCGGACGACGACCGCGAATATTGTAAATATGCAGCGCTTGGCCAGTGATAGCCGACATGGCGAGTGCTGTACGCAGAATCTGTCCGCCACCCTCGCCGTGCGCACCATCGATGCTGATCATGATCGTAGTATGCCTTGCCTTAATCTCGTTTTGGTCGACAAAAAAACTGAGAGTGCATCAGGGGAGCATTTTCGAGCAACTGCATGGCGTCGACCACTCTAAGCGCCTGCGCCGCAACAGGGATTGCACCTATGGACCAGAACGAGTAGCTTATGCGCGGTTAAATCGACAAGGGCTAGAAAAAACTGCACCGTGGAGTTAGCTCGTAACCCGACCCGTACCGTACGCATCGGTTCGACCATCATTGGTGGCGGGAATCCAATTGCTGTACAGAGCATGTGTGCCACGCACACCCAGGACATCGAGGCGACGGTGACGCAAATCAATGATCTCGTAGCGGCTGGGGCCGACGTCATACGCATCGCCTGTGACAACCGCAAGGACGTGGCGGCACTGGCCGAGATACGACAACGCACGACGGCCAACCTATCGGTTGATCTGCAGGAAAACTATCGTCTGGCTGAGCTCGCCGCGCCTCATGTCGACAAGATCCGCTACAATCCGGGCCATTTATATCATCACGAACGCGGCAAACCGTGGCAGGATAAAGTCAGATTTATCGTAGATACGGCGGGTGCCAATGACTGTGCGTTGCGAGTTGGTGTCAATGCCGGTTCGGTAGACCCAGCGAAGGTCGAGAAGTACACAGCCGATGACTCGATCTCGCCGATGTTGGAGAGCGCCCTGGACCACTGCGCACTGCTCGATGATTTGGGTTTTACCCGTTATTGTGTCTCGCTCAAGGATTCCGATCCTGCCAAGGTGATCGAGGTTAACAAGCGTTTTGCTAAGGAACGGGTTGATGTGCCGTTGCATCTCGGTGTTACAGAGGCCGGTATGCCACCCGACGGGATCATCAAGACGCGCATCGCTTTTGAGCAACTCATCAGTCGTGGCATAGGCGATACGATCAGGGTGTCATTGACACTGCCCAACGCGCGTAAGGGCGAGGAGATCAAAGCAGGTCGGGAAATTCTTGCCGATATCGCTGCCGGGCGGGTACGTAGTGTCGTCGATTACGGACGCGATGCGCTTAATATTATAAGTTGCCCGAGTTGCTCGCGGGTTGAAAACGAGGCCTTTATCGACCTGGCGCAGCAGGTCAAGGAAATGACAAACTACGCCCATGATCACGCCATCACCATTGCCATAATGGGGTGTCGTGTCAATGGACCGGGGGAGACGGATGACGCAGATCTGGGATTGTGGTGTGGTCCCAACTTCGTCAACCTCAAGCGCAAGAGCGAGCACGTGGGGGCTTTTCGCTATAATGAGATCCTCCCGCGCCTCAAGCAGGAACTCGATGCACTGATCGCCGGACAAAGTTCGACTGGCAGTTAGGCGCGGTCATCCTGACGTTTGCCGTTACGTAGAAATACGCGTCGTCCTAGTTGTTTTTGCGACTGCCGTGAACGCAGCCCGTACGGCATGCTACGATTTGAACTGATCCCCCAGGGTATCGGTCTTAGTACTGAGTAAGTAGGCCAGCCTCGATTGCAAGCCCTCGGGCCCGCGAACGTAAACGCCCCCTTCCGGTTGTCGTTTCTTTCGTGTAAGCACAAGAGATTGGCGTATGAAGATTGGTTGCGATAGCCCCTGCACGGCTATCGTGGAGTTACGCGTTGGTAAATCGAGGAGACCTTTTTGAGTGAACCGGGTGAATGGGTGGTATCGCTACCGGCAGCCCTAAGAAAACGCTTCGCGCTAGAGCTCGCGGCGTTGGCTGTGTTGACGCCGCTGTTTCTGTTTTTCGCACCCCACAACGTTGGTCTTTACGCTACTGTGGCGGTGCTGTTCTTCGGCACGATTGCGGTAAACGCGATCAAGCAGAAAGAACGAATCTGGCCACGCCCGACTCTTGAGTGGCGCGAGCGTCTTTTTCGTTCCACTGGGGTGATGCTGGCGGTCACCGTACCGACGGTATTTGCCTTTTATGCATGGTGCGTTTGGGCGGGCCATCATGTGTCATATGTCAATCTACTGCTGGCTTTTTGCCTGTATTTTCCCTGGGCCCTGCTGCAGCAATCGATCTTCATGATCTACCTGTTGGGCAGGTTGCGCGTCGTGTTTTCATGGGCGTCGCCGTTGGTGTTGGCCGGGATTAATGGAACCGCCTATGGCTTGGTGCACCTGCCGGACTTCACACTAGCCGCTGTAACCCTAGTGGCTGGCAGTGTTTGGAGTTACGCTTACTTACGGGATCGCCAGTTGCTACCCATCGTGCTGTCGCACGCGATCCTTGGCTCAACCTTCTATTATTTTGTGGGTGCGCGTGACCTTTACCAAGACTGGCTCACGCTGGCAGCTAGGATATTTTAGTTCGCGATACGATCTTGAGAGATCAATTTAGGCTCGTTCAACAGCCGCCGGTTTGCGCAAGAGTTGTCGACCAAAACGCTTTTCGATGGAGCGCAGAACACTGGCATAATCGAGCCCGGCTTCGGCCAACATCTCTTCACGTGAGCCTGTTTCGATCAACGCATCCGGCAGTCCGACGTGCAGCATTTGGACCTGTCTGGCATTAGCGCTCAAGCATTCACTCACTGCGCTGCCAGCGCCACCGGGCACGACGTTGTCCTCGAGCGTAACGAGGAACTGATGGCTGTCGGCGATTTTCAGAATCAACTCTTCATCGAGCGGCTTGACAAAACGCATGTTGAC
>QKEI01000260.1 GCA_003251795.1 Candidatus Muproteobacteria bacterium | reverse complement strand
ACGAATCGGCGCCCAATTGTCCTGATGGGCATCGAGACGGATAAACAGGTAACGCGGAAACATGGGTTCCACCACCAGCACTCGTCGATGCATGCGCACGCGCCGTTGGCGCATTCGCGGCAAGTAGGTTTCAAATCCCTGACGCGCCAGGTTGGTGCCGGCGACCTCTTCCTGCCGCGGCTTCGTATAGACCAAATACCAATGCTTCGCCTGTGTGGAGGCCGTCACCGGTACACCCTGTGCTTAGACTCCTTCGATTGCCAGCTCGTGCAGAATCTCGGCGGGCGTCGCGGTCGCGGCACCCAACTTGCCGACAACAATGCCCGCGGCCACATTGGCCAGATGCAATGCATCTTCTGGCGAACTGCCAACGGCGAAGGCGCAACCCATGCTCGCGATGACCGTATCACCGGCGCCGGTGACGTCGAACACCTCACGCGCGCGTGCCGGATAGTGCAGCACTTCCCCGCTTCGTTTCACCAGGCTCATGCCTTCCTCGCCCCGTGTTATCAGCAGCGCCCCCAGCTCGAGTGACTCGGTGAGTGCCGCCGCTTTGTGCTCCAGCTCATCGTTGTCACGAAAGCGCCCGGCAACCAACTCGAACTCCTTGCGATTGGGGGTAACCAAATCGGCCCCTCGATAGGCGCTATAGTCTTCGCCTTTGGGATCGACCACCACGGGGATGCCACGGTTACCGGCGGCGTCGATCATCTCCCGGATATAGCCAAGGCCGCCCTTGCCGTAATCCGACACGATGACCACCTGGAAATCTAAGACATGCTCGAGATAATGATCCAAAAGTCGCACGCGGCTATCTTTGCTCCCGTGCATGTCGAAATCTAGGCGCAACAGTTGTTGATGCTGGGCAATAACACGCAGCTTCACCGTAGTGTTAAGCAGCTTATCGCGCTGCAGACTGCATTCGATCTCGCCTTCACGCAGCAAGCGCTCCAGTGTATCGGCGTCACTGTCATCGCCGGTAATGGAGAACAGTGTGCACCGTGCACCTAGGGATCTGACGTTACGTGCGACGTTGGCCGCACCGCCGGGGCGCTCGTCGCAGCGTCCAACCGCGACCACCGGTACCGGCGCCTCCGGAGAGATGCGTTCGACGCCTCCATACCAATAGCGATCGAGCATCGCGTCACCGACCACCAGCACTTTGGTCTTGGCAATCTGTTGTAGGACTTCAGGCAGCATATTTATTTGCTAGCGGTGGCCATCAAGCGCGCATTCTAGTCGCGCTCGTCGACAGTGCCAACAACCTCGACGAGGCGCCCGATGTCTCATTGCACGCTTTCATGTAGCTGACGGTTGATGGCATGCAGTACCCCGTGCGGATCGGGTGCTTGTGTCACGGGCCGGCCGATTACCAGGAAATCCGCACCCTGCGCGAGCGCTTGACGCGGCGACATGGTTCGCGCCTGATCGTCCGCCTTGACCTTCTCCAAGCGTATGCCGGGCGTAACGAGCACGAAACCATTGCCGAACCGGCTGCGCAATCCGGCGGCCTCCAGCGGCGAGCACACCACCCCGTCAAGGCCAGCTTGATGGGCAAGCGCCGCGAGCGCATCGACACGTTCAGGCAAATCACCGTGTAGACCCACCGCGCCAATGTCCTGCTGCGTATGGCTGGTAAGCAGCGTTACGCCGACGAGCAACGGTCTTCGCGCCAGCGCATCAACTGCATCGCGTGCGGCACGCAGCATATTGGGCCCACCGAGGGTGTGAACGTTCAACATCCATACGCCGAGGCGCCCGGCTGCAGCACAGGCCTTCGCCACCGTATTCGGAATATCATGGAACTTGAGGTCCAAGAAGACATCGAACCCGCGCTCGATCAAGCGACTCACCAGCGTAGGCCCGGCGCTGGTAAAAAGCTCTAGCCCTATTTTCAGCTTACATTGCTCCGGGTTAACTTTGTCCACAAAGGCAAGCGCGGGCTCCGCCCCGGCATAGTCAAGCGCGACGATCACGCGCGATTCTTCGGCCTTGGTCGAAACAGGCGTAGCCAATTACTCCTCCAGCACCGGTTTTATGGTGCTCCAGGAATTGCAGCTCGGGCACAGCCAATGCAATGACTTCCCCTTGAAACCGCACTGCTGACAGGCATAACCCTGATGCTGCTCGCGCAGTTCCTCGATGATGTTCCGCAGCAGCATCAGGTCATCCTTGCTTGATCCCTTGGCCTCAACCAGATTCAGCTCTATTAAACGGTGCAATCCGTGGACCGAAGGCTTGCGTCGAAGCGATTCGACCACGAACTTTTCCGCCACATCGATTCCTTCCCGGTTCTTGATGATATCTGCGAAGGTCAAGATCAGCCCAATCAATTGATGACGCTCAAGCGCAGACCGAAAGAACTCATAGAGTCCGTCTTCGTCTCCCATTCGCCGGTAGCCTTCGGCGATCTTGTCAGCCACTTCGCCGAGGAAATGTGCGTCTTGAGTTTCGATGTGCTTCCAAGCCTTGATCGCCTCACGATAGCGCCCGTTGGCGGCCTCGATGTCCCCAAGTAAAATGCTGGCACGCACGCACCCACGGTCGCTGCTGAGCGCATC
>QKEI01000106.1 GCA_003251795.1 Candidatus Muproteobacteria bacterium | reverse complement strand
GGCGGTGCGTAGCCAACGCTTAGCTCAGGAATAGCCGATAGGCGGGATTGGCGGTTTCGTCGGCGTATTCGTAACCGAGGTTGTCGAGGAACTGCTGGAACTGCTTTTGCTCCTGCGGCGGTACCTGCATGCCCACCAGTACTCGGCCAAAATCCGCGCCGTGGTTACGGTAATGGAACAGGCTGATATTCCAGGTCTGCCCCATCCGGTTGAGGAAATTACGCAACGCCCCGGGACGTTCGGGAAATTCGAAGCGATAGATAATCTCGTGCATCGCGTTAGGCGCACGGCCACCGACGAGATGGCGAATGTGAAGCTTCACCATCTCATTGTCCGTCATATCGAGCGTTTCGTAACCGTGATTGCGCATCGCCTTCACGAGCTGCCTGATCTCGCTGGCGCTGCCTATCTGCACACCGACGAATACATGAGCTATTCGCGGATCGGCATAACGGTAGTTGAATTCGGTGATGTTGCGATTGCCAATAATGCCGCAAAATTTGCGGAAGCTGCCGGGGCGTTCTGGGATAGTTACCGCGAGGATCGCTTCACGCCGCTCACCGATCTCGGCGCGTTCCGAGACGTGCCGCAACCGGTCAAAGTTGACGTTGGCTCCTGATGCAACCGCGATCAGGTTTGCCTTCCTGATGCGTTCGCGCTCAACGTAGCGTTTCAATCCGGCAAACGCCAGTGCGCCCGCAGGCTCGAGAATTAGGCGTTGGTCTTCGAAGATATCCTTGATTGCGGCGCAGATGGCGTCATTACTGACGACCACTATCTCGTCCACGAACTGCTTGGCCAAGCGGAAAGGCTCTTTGCCAGGTGAACGCACTGTCACGCCATCGGCGAAGATACCTACATGGTCGAGACGCACGCGTTTGCCAGCCGCCAGCGACCGCGCCATAGCATCGGCGTCCTCCGGTTCGACCCCGATGATCTTGATGTCGGGGCGCAGCTGCTTGACATAAACGGCAATGCCGCCGATCAAGCCGCCGCCACCGACCGGTACAAAGATGGCGTCGAGTTTGCTCGCATGCTGCTTCAGGATCTCGAAGCCGATGGTGCCTTGGCCAGCTATGACATCCGGGTCGTCGTACGGGTGCACGAAGGTTAGGCCGGTGCTTTCCCCCAACTGCACCGCATGCTCGTAAGCCTCATCGTAACTGTCGCCGTGCAGCACCACCTTGCCGCCGAGGCGACGCACGGCGTCCACCTTGATCTGCGGTGTGGTGCGCGGCATGACGATGGTCGCGCGCGCTTTGAGCCTGTTCGCCGCCAGTGCCACGCCTTGCGCGTGGTTACCGGCCGAGGCCGCCACTACACCGTGTTTGAGCATATCGCGTGGCAGCGCCGCCATCTTGTTGTAGGCACCGCGACACTTAAATGAAAAGATCGGCTGCTCGTCCTCGCGTTTCAACCAAACCTGGTTAGCGATGCGCTGTGACAGCATCGGCGCAAATTCGAGCGGCGTTTCCCGGGCGACATCGTACACGCGCGCGGTTAAGATCTTCTTTATGTAATCGTAAGCCATAGCCTAATCTAGCAAAAATACCGCTTGCAGTTACAGCAGAGTATCATTGGCGAGGCGACCAATCGCTTCTTTCCTTTGGGCATAGGCGGTATGCTGCGACTTTAGCTCGATCTGCTGCCCGCTCGACAATGACACAGGATGAACTAAAAAAGGCCGCTGCCCTCGCGGCGCTGGACTACATCAAACCCGGCACAGTGCTCGGGGTTGGGACCGGCTCTACGGTCAATCACTTCATCGATGCGCTCACCAGCGTCAAAGGCAAGATCGACGGGGCTGTGGCGAGCTCCGTGGCTACTGCTGAGCGGCTGAAGAAGCACGGCATTCCCGTGCTAGAGCTCAACGCCGCCGGCGAGCTGCCGCTGTACGTCGATGGCGCCGATGAGGCCACCCGCCATCTGCACCTGATTAAGGGCGGAGGCGGGGCATTGACGCGTGAGAAGATCGTCGCCCAGGCCAGCGAAAAATTCGTCTGCATCATCGACGAAAGCAAGCTGGTGGACGTGCTCGGCCGTTTCCCGCTGCCAATCGAGGTGGTACCGATGGCCCGTAGCCTGGTGGGGCGCGAGCTCGTAAAGCTCGGCGGCGAGCCGGTGCTGCGTCAGGGCTTCTCCACGGACAACGGCAATATCATTATCGACGTGCACAATCTAAAGATTCTCAACCCTGTGGAGATCGAGGAAAAGCTGAACCAGATCCCTGGGGTGGTAACCAATGGGTTGTTCGCACGCCGTCCGGCCGACGTTTTGTTGGTGGCATCGGCATCAGGCGTCAAGATACTGCGCTAGGGAACCGCCTGGTCAGCAAGAACCATCGTCCTCAGGGCTTGATGACAGAGTATCTCGTCCTGCATCGCCGCCGCCAGGCGCTAGCGATCACACCCGGTCAATGCTAGCGATAAAACTATGGAAAATAGCGCCCATCAGGTTGGTGTTATCGTTACCATAGTGTAGGATTATGTTAAACAAAGGAATGCAATCACTGTAAGGTTTTGGCTGTGGGTGCTCCAGGAGCACTGAGGTGAATCCTACCGATACG
>QKEI01000171.1 GCA_003251795.1 Candidatus Muproteobacteria bacterium | reverse complement strand
CGTTCGCGCCCCGAGAGAGCGCGCCGAAAATAGCCATAGGCTGCCAGCGAACAACTCCACTGCACCAACAACACTTCAATTATGTCCGGGACTACCGACCACGTGAGGTGCGGGAACGACATCAGCTTGGGATCGTAAACGAAGGCGAACGGAATAATAAAGGTCGTCGCCGCCAGCTTCATTGAATCGGCCGCAGTGGCGAAAAAACCGGCACCGGCAAGCTTCGCCGCCGCCAGCACACTTACCGCCACGGGTGGGGTAAGCGTTGAAAACACCGCGAAATAGAACACGAAGAAGTGTGCCTGCAAGGCCGGCACTCCGAGTTGTTGCATGAACGGCACTACTGCCAGTGCCACCACGACATACGCCACAGGGGTCGGCAGCCCCATGCCAAGAAGCAGCGAAACGACCATCGCACCAATCAGCAGCACGAGCTTCGTCTCCGGTAACACCTGAACCAGTATGGTTCCCAAGCGCCCGGAGAGGTTGGTCGTCAGCATCACTTGCCCGAGCGGCCCGATGGCGATCAACAGCAGCGAGAGCAGAGCGACCAGGGTGAGTCCTTCTTCGAAGGAATTCACGAACTCTCTTACATTAGGGCGGTATTTCCCCTGGAATACGCACAGCGCGAGCGCAATGATAATGCCATACATTCCCGCGAGTGACGGTGAGTAATAATTCAACAGCAGCACGAGCACAACCACGAAAGACACGAGGAACGTCGGCAGCAGCCGCACGATACACTCCATGTCGGCCGGTTCGTGGAGCTTCGGCAGCTTGTAGCGCTTGGCGTAGACCAGCACGGCGATGGTCACGCCACTTAGAAACAGCAACCCGGGAATGAGCGCAGCCAGTGCGATATCGATGTAAGGCTGATTGAGAAAACTGGCGATAATGAATCCGGCCAGACCGAGCACCGGTGGCATGATTTGGCCGGAGGACGACGCCGTCGCTTCAATTGCTCCGGCCATCGAGGCACGGTAGCCATGATCCTTCATCATCGGGATCGTGAACCGGCCCGTCAGCACCACGTTAGACACGGCCTGTCCCATTACCGAGGCGACAACGCCGCTGCCGATCAGCGCGGGAAATGCCGCTCCACCGACGACGTATCGGCCGCTCACTTTGCCGACCTCGATGACCATACGCAGCATACCAAGCCCGAGCAGGATTGCTGCGTAAAGAATCAAGAAATAGATACTGTCGGACGCGAGCTGCGCCAGCCAGAAGAAACCCTGAGTCGTGCCGAGGCCGATGTAGTTCATGACGAAGTTCGTCTGATACTCCGGGTGAGTGAACAGCACGCTATGAATGTGGTGGCCGTAGAAAAAATAAAGGATACCGAGCGTGATGATCCCGGTAAGCAGTGGTCCCCAGTGGATCAAGGTCAGCAGCAAGATGCCGACCATCAACACAAAACCGATAACGAGATCGAAGTCTTCAAAGAACGGCGCGATGGTCTCGAGTCGCACGGCGTGATAGCGAATATATGCCGCGGCAATCGCCGCCAGTGACGTAGCGATCAACGCGAGCGCCATCCTGACAGAGAAAAACCGCACCGTTAACTCATGCGCGCGCGCGTCGACCAAGCTACGCACGGCGAGCAGTCCAGTCATGAGGACGATCGCCAGCACGAAGTTCGCATAATGCTCGGAGGAGCTGCGCACGAATCCGAACAGGGCAAAACCGAGGTAGATCGTGAGCGCCACACCCACCACCCAAAACGGTACGCTCAGTGCGGCCCTGAATATTTTCCAGGTACGAGTGTCCACCTTATCACCCACGAAAGGTGTGGAGCGCCGCTCGGGAGGGTCGTCAACGATTCACGCGAAGAGTTAGGGCCCTCGGCAGCACGCTCTCGCGCGGTCGAGGGCCCAAACGATCACTTCTCCGGGTAGGTAACGGCAGCGTATTTCTTGTGTTTGTCCCACCAGCCGAGCTCGACATAAGCTCGCTTGGCGCCGGGGTGCACATTTTCCTCAGACAGACCGGCAACCATTAGCTCCGGCGACCAGATCTTCCAGAGCGCATGCAGCTGGCGCATTTTCGGCCCCAGTTTCGCCACCGACATGACGATGTCATGCGCCGCTTGCTCCGAGAAATCGGGATGCACCGCTTTATACCCGCGATTGACGGCGACCGATAAGGGTTGGGTTTGTTTCGGAAGCGTGCCTGCGGGCAGCGTCAGAGGCAGGAACGTAGTCCCGAACTTCTTGTTCACTTTATCGACGATTTCTTTTTCGACGCCTATGTAGTACAGCGGCTTGTTGACCGCCTCGAGCTGGCGCAACGGACCAGGGATCAACCATTCCTTCATGTTGGGTTCCGCGCCAAACGGTGTTACCGCCGCATCGGTCGCGCCATCGATCAGCTGCTGAGTCAATGCCGACGGCGTGAGGTGTCGGATGTCGGTGTTTTTGGTCGTCACCCCGTAGCCGTACTCCAGAAACACGCGGGAGAACAGGCCCCAGTCACTCTGGCTGCGAAGACCCAGAGAAACGCGCTTGCCCTTCAGGTCGGAGACCGTCTTCAGGTTGGGGTTATAGGTAACGAAGAATTTCCCCTGGCCCCACCAGGCCTCGCCGTAAAGCAGCTTAAACCTGATCGGTACCTGCTCTGCGATGAATTCCTTCATCTCCGGCGTGCCGCCCCAAAATCCGAGCTGTATAAGCGTATCCTCGGTGCTGAAGACGGTTTGTTTCCAGCGTTTCTTGTTCAGCATTTCGCGCAGGTTGTATACATAGCCGGGCGTCTCCTGCGGCAGTATCGTGACCGGCGCGCGACTTTGGATCATCTGATTCATGAGGATCGTGTCGCCGGCCAACGGCCCACAGCCGAACGGACACAACAACAAAGTGGCAACCTCCTGTGCATGTACGGGCACTGCCGACATGGCAGTCAACAGTGCCATCAGGCCGCCCGCGAGCGACATTCTGATTCGATGCTTGACCATTTTCTTCCTCCTAATAGGGTGTAGTTGACGCCGCTACGGGCACGGCATAAGTCGGGGGGTCGCCTTAGCCTTTCCAGCCCGTTGTTCTTTTTTCAAAAACGGCCGACGAATACCACCACCGCGACCCGTTGCTGTCAAGTGGATAGGCGCCTATAGGCCACGTGCAGTCGAGTTGCTATGATCCGACGCCACGACGCCGCGCGCGTCCAGACAGGAACGGTTGGTGAGGCTTGCAAACAAGGTCGCGCTGATAAGCGGCGCCGCCCATGGCATAGGTGCCGCCACGGCGCATCTCTTTGCCAGCGAAGGTGCCAAGGTAGGGCTAGCCGATATCCACGAAGAAAACGGGCGGCGCTTGCAAAGCGAGATCATTGACGCGGGCGGGCAGGCGTTGTTTCTCAGGATGGACGCGACGCGCGAAGACGACTGGCAGCAGACGGTGGCCGCCATTGTTCGCCAGTTCGGCAAGTTGGACACCCTCGTCAACAGTGCTGGCATTTACCGGCGCGCCAACCTCGAGCAGACGACGGTCGAAGAGTGGGATCGGGTAATGAGCATCAACGTGCGCGGCGTCTTCCTCGGCACAAAGACCGCTATCCCGGCGATGCGCAAGGCGGGCGGTGGCTCGATCATCAACCTCTCCTCCGTCTCCGGTCTTGTCGGCGGCCCCTACTCCACCGCCTACAACGCCTCCAAGGGAGCGGTACGTTTGCTCACCAAGTCGACCGCCGTGCAATACGCGCGCGAGGGGATCCGCTGCAACTCGGTACATCCGGCGCCGGTAGAAACGGACATGTTGACGCTGGTATTTCCCGACGAGCAGAGCCGCCGCGAGCGTCTGGCAGAGATCCCGATGGGCCGCTTCGGTACCGTCGAGGAAGTCGCACGGGCGCTGCTATTTCTGGCATCCGACGAGTCCTCTTACATGACCGGCAGTGAGCTGGTCATCGATGGTGGGTTGACGGCCCGTTAGCGGTGCTTTTTACAGGCGCGTCAGATCCGGCAGCGACAAGGGGCGTAGCGCCTCGAACGCGTAGCTTGCTCGCAGCACTAGGGCGTCATCATAACGCGGACCGACGATTTGCAGGCCCACGGGCAATCCCGACTGAGTAAGCCCGCAAGGAATCGACGCGGCCGGCTGTTGCGTCAAATTGAACGGGTAGGTGAACGGCGTCCAATCCATCCAACGTCCGTTCTGCGTCGGTGTTTCCTGCCCTGCGGTGAATGCTGGGATCGGTAAGGTCGGCGTCAGCACTAAGTCGTAGCGTTCGTGGAGCAGGTTCATCAACTGCCCGAGCGCGCCCCGTCGATTGACGGCAGCCAGGTAATCCATCAACGAAATTGCAGCGCCTTCGGCTGCAATTTCCGCCAGCCCAGGATCAAGCATGGCGCGCTGTTCAGCGTCAAACGGCCGCGTAAGGTTGGCAGCGCCGGCAAACCACAGTGTGGTGAATGTATCGAGAGGATTCTCGAAGCCTGGATCGAGTACCTCGACCTGTGCACCCATATCAACAAAGGCATTGACTGCGTTGGACACGATCGCTGCAACTTCGGCATCGACGGAGACATAGCCAAGATTCGTACTGAACGCGATGCGCAATCCCTTTACGCCACCGTCGATTCCGATGCGATAATCACGAGCGTCATAGGGCAACGCGTGCCAATCGCGCGCATCGGGTTCGGCAATCACAGTCAGCATAAGCGCAGCGTCGGCTACGGTGCGCGTGAGCGGCCCCACATGCGAGACCGTGCCGAACGGGCTTAGTGGCGCGGCGGGAACGCGGCCGAACGAAGGCTTGATTCCATAGACACCCGTGAAGCCCGCCGGGATGCGAATAGATCCGCCGCCATCGGTACCGATCGCGAGCGCACCCATACCGGTCGCGATCGCCGCCGCCGCACCGCCACTGCTGCCGCCAGGGGTGAGCGCCGGGTTCCAGGGGTTACGCGTCACACCGGTCAAGGGACTGTCGGTGATGCCCTTCCAGCCGAACTCCGGTGTTGTCGTCTTTCCCAGCAAGACAGCGCCGTGTGCGCGCAGTCGCGCGACGCTGGGGGCATCCTCATCCCACAGCTGATCTCGGGTGACGGCGCGCGACCCGCGCAGCGTTGGCCAGCCTTTTGTCAGCACGACATCCTTGATGGAGGTTGGTACCCCGTCGAGTAACCCCTTCGGCTCGCCTTTATGCCAGCGACCCTCCGCGGCGCGCGCCGCCGCCATTGCGCTCTCGGCATCCACCAGGCAATAAGCGTTGAGCGTTGAGTTGTACCGATCGATGCGCTCGAGCGCGGCGCGCGTCGCCTCGACTGGTGAAAGTTGCTTGCTGCGGTAGGCCTGCAACAGATTCGTTGCTGAAAGTAGTGCGATATCTTGTGACATGTTCGTTATTCTTTCAGATTAGGAACCAGCGCGAGGCGCCACAAGCGTATGCGACGCAGTATCAGCATATCGCCGCCCGGCGTCTCTGGCCAAGGAAAATCTTGCGTGTACGACGCACGACACTGCCCGACCTAGAAAAAATTGCCTCCTTGCGGGATAGTCACATTCCGACCTTATACACGAGCCCTTTCGATGAAGTTAACGGGCATCAAGTTGCATCGACTCAAGGTACCCTTACAGGTGCCTTACAAGCTCTCGCTTGGCGAAATCAAGGCATTCGATACGTTGCTCGTCGAGACCCGCGCCGAAGACGGCCATGTCGGCCTCGGCGAGGCCACCCTGCTTACCGGTTACACCCACGAAACCGTGGATCAGACCTGGACGCTGGCCTGCGAGCTTGCCGCCAAAATCGTCGGCGGTCCCGTCGCCGCGGCCAAAGCGATCGTCGCGCCGATGATCGCTACCGCGCCGTTCACGGCCACCGCCCTGCTCACGGCGATTGAGATGCTGGAGGGGAGCGTTCACTTAGAGATCACGAGCCCCAAACGGGTACCCCTGTTGGCGCTGGTGCACGGCATGCATGACGCAGAACTGGCGAGTGAGATCGAACAGCTGCTGGAAGAGGGTTACCGGACGCTCAAGGTCAAAATCGGTTTCGACGCTGACGCGGATTTAAAGCGGGTCCGTCTGATCCAGCGCCTGGTCGCCGGGCGTGCGCGATTGCGCCTCGATGCCAACCAGGCCTACGATGCCGAGACCGCTTGCCGCTTCGCCGCCGCACTCGACCCGCAGGACATCGAATTGTTGGAACAGACCTGCGCCGCTGGCGACTGGCGGGCGGCACAGGCCGTCGCCAAGGTGGCAACGGTGCCACTCATGCTCGATGAGTCGATCTACGATCTGAGCGACGTCGATAGGGCCGCCGAGCTGGGTGTGGCACGCTATATTAAGTACAAGCTGATGAAGGCCGGCAGTCTCGAACGGCTGGCACAGGCCTTGGCGCATATCCGTGCACACGGCATGGAGCCAGTGCTCGGCAACGGTGTCGCCTGCGATGTGAGTTGCTGGATGGAGGCGTGCATCGCCGCCGGGCATATTAGCAACGCCGGAGAAATGAATGGTTTTCTCAAGCTTCGCGAGCCATTACTGGTACAGCCACTAATTGTGCAGAGTGACGCCATCGCGTTGAAAGTCGGGTTTGCGCCGCGCCTCAATGACGCTGCCGTGGCCCGCTATCGCGATGCCGAAGCCAGCTTTCCTTCCACATGAGCAGCGAACAAGGCCATCAACCGAAGACACTGATAACCGGCGTGATCGGCTCCGACACCCATATCGTCGGCAACCGCATCCTCAGCATGGCGCTGGAACAGGCCGGATATAAGGTCGTGAGCCTAGGTGCGCTCACGCCTGCGCAGGACTTCGTTAAGGCCGCAGTCGAGACCGCAGCTGACGCCATCCTGGTGTCCTCGCTCTACGGCCAGGGCGAGCTCGACTGCCGCGGCTTTCGCGAGCTGTGCATAGAGGCAGGCCTAGCAGACATACTCATATATGTGGGCGGCAACCTGGTAGTGGGCAAGCAGTCGTGGCCGGACGTCGAGCAGCGCTTTCTCGCCATGGGCTTCGATCGCGCCTTTCCCCCTGGCACGCGTACGGCCGACGTGCTCGACGCGCTCGCGCATGATTTCGCTACGCGGCCACGCAAGGCCGGGGCATGAGCATGCCTAGGGCGGCACTGCTAATCGACTTCGGCAGTACCTATACCAAGCTGCGTGCGGTCGATCTTGACGGCCCGCGCTTGCTTGGCAGTGGCCAGGGACCATCGACGGTCGCGAGCGACATCACGATCGGTCTTACCGCGGCGCTCGTTGACCTGGAGCGACGCCTTGGTGGCTTACCCGATTTTCAGTACCGTTTGGCCTCGAGCAGCGCCGCGGGTGGCCTGCGCATGGTCACGGTCGGGCTCGTGCGCGAGCTCACCGCAGAGGCCGCGCGCCAGGCGGCGCTCGGTGCCGGCGCCAAGTTGATCGCCAGCTTCGCCTATCAGCTGACGAAGAGCGACATTGATAAGATCACCGAGCTCGCCCCGGATATCGTGCTGCTCGCCGGAGGCACCGACGGCGGCAACACCGAAGTAATCTGCGCCAACGCGGCCATGCTTGCGCGGGCAACGATCCATTGCCCAATCATCGTTGCTGGTAATCGTGTGGTAACCGACCAAGTCTGTGCCCTGCTCGCCAAGGCAAACAAGCTGACCAGCGCCGCCGAGAACGTAATGCCGGAGTTCGGCGTCCTGAATATCGAGCCCGCACGCGAGGCCATTCGCCAAGTGTTCATCAATCGCATCGTCCACGCCAAGGGCATCGATCGCGCACAGAACATGTTCGACCGCGTGCTGATGCCGACACCGGCAGCGGTACTCGAAGGCGCCCGTCTCTTAGCCGACGGTGACGGTGCGATGAGCGGCCTCGGATCACTGTTAGTGGTGGACGTGGGAGGCGCCACCACCGACGTGCATTCAGTCTGTACCGGCAAACCCACGCACGAAGGCGTGGTACTACAAGGACTACCCGAGCCCTATCTCAAGCGCACGGTGGAGGGAGATCTGGGTATGCGCCACAACGCCTTGGCAATCGTGGAAGCCGCAGGGATCGATGTACTGGCGGCCGATAGCGCCGTGCCCGTTGCGCGCCTTGAACAACTGGTGCGCAGGTTGCACTCCGACGTGGAGCGACTGCCCACAGATGCCGAGGAGCGTGCCCTCGATCATGCACTCGCCCGTGCTGCCGTACGCATCGCTGTACGCCGACATGCGGGTACTACGGAGACTGTTTATACTGTCACCGGCCCGGTGACCGTGCAGCGCGGCAAAGACCTGAGTGATATCACCGCGGTCGTGGGCACAGGCGGCCCTCTCGCTCACGGCGTCGACCCCGCGGCGACACTGGCGATGGCGCTGGCAGATGCAGCCGAGCCGTTGTCCTTGCGGCCGCGGCAGGCGAAATTGCTGCTCGATCGCGATTATGTGCTCTACGCCTGCGGTCTGCTGGCGTCGGTGGAACCGCAGGCCGCATTGGCGTTGGCGCTGCGCTATATCCACCCTTTACAGGAGACGCCACGACGTGGGCAAGGCTCTGTCAGCTAAAACAACGCAAACGCGCCCGCCGTTCAGCGAACAGCAGATTCCGCTAGAGCTGTTCGAGCGCATGCGCGCGGAAAATCTCGCCCGCTGGCCGACGGGTGCCGAGGTCGATCTCGAAGACGCCGTTGCCTATCACCAGAAGCTGCCCCGACACAAACAGCTCGCTTGGGTCATGCGCCAGGCGCAGGCGCAAGAACGTTGTCTGACGCAACCGCGTGGCGGTTTCGGCACGCTCGAGATGCAACTCGAGCTCATGCGCACACTCGACAAGGAAGGTCTGGCGGACGTCGTGCCGACTACCACCGATAGCTACACGCGGAATGAGCGCTTCGAGCAAGCGCAAAAAGGCATCGACGAGTCGCACAAGCTCGGCCGTTCGATGCTAAACGGTTTGCCGATCGTGAATTATGGCGTGAAGGCCTGTCGGGGCTTGATCGAGGCGATCGACAAGCCGGCGATCGTGCTCTCCGGCACGGCCATGCCGAAACTCACCTCGGAAATCGGGCTGGCGTCGGGCTACTCCGGTTATCTCGGCTCGGGGGTGGCCTATACCGTGTCTTACACGAAGGATGTATCGATCGAGGATGGTATTCGCAATTATCAGTACCTCGACCGTCTGGCAGCGCTTTACCAGGAGCGCGGTGTGGAGCTGCACCGCCGCCAGCCGGGATTCCTCACCGGCACCAACATCCCGCCGTCGATTGCCATCGTCGTTTGCGTGCTCGATGTGTTGCTGGCGGCAGCCCAGGGCGTGCGCAATTACGGGCTCGAGCTCGGACAGACCCTGCATCTGGTGCAGGACGCCGCGGCGCTGCGCATGTGTCGCGAGCTATGTCAGGAATATCTGGTACGGCGCGGTTATGGTGAGGTGTTCACGCCGATGATCTCGCTACACTGGATGGGGGCATGGCCGCACGACGAGGCGCAGTGTGCAGCGCTCGTTAGTTATGGCGGCACGCTCGCCGCCGTAGGGGGCGCCGTCAGCGTCACCACCAAGAGCACACATGAGGCCTTCGGCATTCCTACGCCGCAAGCCAACGCCGAGGGACTGCGCATGACGCGCATGGCGATCTACCTTGCACGTAATATCCGCCTCGATGGGCTGCCGGAGTTTGAGCGTGAATGCGATCTTATTCGCCGCGAGGTGTGCCCCGTCGTCGATAAGATACTGGAAATGGGGGACGGTGACGTGGCACTCGGCACCGTGCGCGCATGCGAGGCCGGCGTGCTGGATATCCCGTGGTCGCCCAACCGCTTCGTCAAGAGCCGGGTATTGCCAGCACG
>QKEI01000281.1 GCA_003251795.1 Candidatus Muproteobacteria bacterium | reverse complement strand
GCATGCCGCGAGATGGATTAGCTCGCCGGTTTGGGCTGCAGCTTTTGCTTGCGCTTGATCAGGCGCTTGGCAAGGTCGCTGATGTGCGGCAGACGTTCGCACCTCCATCCCGCTTTGCCAGTCGACTTTTGCTTCCCGCTCCGGCAAGCAACTGTGAGGCCCTACTTTTCGGTACCCATCGCTTGCTGCTCGAGCTTGCCGGTTTCCTGCAGGCCAGAGCTGCCGGCATTCAAGAATTGCATGTACAGCTGCTTCATCCCAAAGGCGCACCTACGCCAGTTACGCTGAGGCTGATCACCGCGAGTCGCAATGCCGATTATCTACGTGAGCTATTGCAGGTACAGCTTGAAGGCCTACAACTTTCCCAACCGGTTGAGGAGATCCGTCTACATGTCGACCATGTTCAATCTTTACCTGCACAGCATCAAGGCTTGTTCAGTGATCGCAATCTACCAACAGTAGACGAAGCAAAGGTCGAGCCCACGCATACTGCTGAATGGCTGGCCAAACAATCGCTAATGCCGGCACATCAATATCAACTTGTTGAACGCCTACGCGCGAGATTGGGCGAGGATGCGGTGCGTGGACTGTGTCTGGTGCCCGAGCATCGGCCGGAACGGACTTATCGATCGTACAGAGCGGGCGAGCCTTATGCTCGTAAAGATCTTCGTTCGACCTGGAAACTTTCCACAAGCAAGGGTATCCGCTGCTGCTTCGGTGCTCGTCCTTTGTGGTTGCTGGTCGAACCGCTACCGCTCAAGGAAGTCCACGGTCATCCGTGGCTGCAGGGGGAACTGCGTTTACAGCCAGGGCTGGAGCGCATCGAAAGCGGCTGGTGGGACGGTCAGGATATAAGGCGCGATTACTTTGTGGCGCACAACCCCAAGGGCTCACGCTTCTGGATCTTCCGCGAGCGGCGTAATAGCTGTCGTTGGTTCCTGCATGGAATATTCGCGTAATTACGCATCGCGTCTCCTATTTGGTCTTGAACAGTATGTTCACGCGTGCGCTCGATGGCTGTCCAGGAGGCAGCGGATAACGGTCACCGTAGCCGAAGGCAGCCATGCGCTTCTGATCCAAGCCATATCCTTCGAGATGGTTCATGATCGACTTGGCGCGCCGTTCGGAGAGTCGCAGATTGCGTTTTTCGTCAGTCCCTATCTCTGTGTGTACTTGTATCACGATCGCCGCCTTCGGCAAGTACCTGACCTTCTCTGCCATATTCCCCAGTAATGTACGCCCGGCGACATGCAAGACATTCGAATTACGATCGAACAAATCGCTCGCATCGATACGCACCAATAATGTATCGTCATTAACACGTAACAAGCTTACGCTTACCAGTGTGGTCAGTGACTCTTCGATCTGGTCTAGATAATAGCCGCCTCCGCCCTCAGCCGCCGCCACGGCTCCTCGCGCGAAAATAGCCTCAGCTGCCTCTGTCCCCGCGCGCACGGCCTCCGCCGATACGCCCGGTAAGGTGGTCTGGGCGCTGGCGCCGCTGCCGGTGGCCTGAGTCGCAGCCGACACACATACGAAAAACAACAGAATGATGCTGCGTGGAGCTCCCACGGACACTCTGCCCCTACTCTCGTCTTAACTGATGTAGCCTTTGGCCTTGAGCCACTCCGCCACCAGCACCGCGCCGGCTGCCGCACCCATGCGCGTATTGTGACTCACCAGAATATATTTGATGCCGTTCTTGAGGACTTTATCTTCGCGCACGCGACCCACCGTGGTCGTCATGCCGCCGCCATTGTTGCGATCCAGCCGCGGCTGCGGGCGAAACGGATCGTCGTGCACAAGGATCCATTGCTCCGGTGCCGATGGCAGCTTGAGTTCGCTCGCCTGGTTGTGGGTTTCACGCAGCGCGCCCTTTACCTGCTCTACCGTGGCCTTCGCGCCCAGGGAGACAAACACCGACTCGGTATGACCTTCGATCACATTGGCGCGCGTGCACGTGGCGCTGACCAAGGCCGAGTGCGGTTGGATCATGGAGCCCGTCAGACTACCGAACATCTTCGCCAACTCTTTTTCGACCTTCTCCTCCTCTTTCGGAATGAAGGGAATGATATTGTCCAGCACATCGAGACCGATCACCCCGGGCGAACGTCCAGCGCCCGAGAGTCCCTGCATCGTCGAAACCACCGCCGATTCGAGACCGAAACGGTCAAGCAATGGTTTGAGCGTGATGGCGAGACCGGTCACGGTACAGTTGGGAATGGGCACGACGAACCCGCTCCAGCCACGGCTCTTCTGCTGCACACTGATGAGCTCGGCGTGGTCCATATTGACGTTCGGCAACAACAACGGCACATCCGTCTCGTAGCGGAAGGCCGATGCAGTGCTGATGACCGGCGTGGTTTTGGCAAAGCGCGCTTCCTGGGTTTGAGCGACGTCCGACTCGGTAGCCGAGAACACCACGTCCACAGTGGATGCATCGAAGGTGTCACCCCACATGAGAGGACGGCTCTTCCTCACACCACCAGCGCCGCGCCCCGGTTCCGGCGTCGAGTAACGCCTCGGCATACTTCTTGCCAGCGGAGCGGGCGGAAGCGGCCAACCGCGAGATTGTGAACCATGGATGTCTTTGCAACGCAACGACAAACTGCTGGCCAGCGATGCCGGTGGCGCCGATGATGGCGACTCGACAAGGTTTACTCATTTAATCATCCTCAATGAATCATGAAAGCTACGAAACGCAAAAAGCAGACGCCCACCTTGCTTGCATGTATTTATTACTGCACCAACTTTATGAAGTTCAAAATTATCCCACAGGGGATGCCACAGGTGTAGGTTACCAGCTGCAACGAAGCCTAGGATTTGGCGCACAGAGGCCCTAACCTGCCAGCTTGACAATATGGCTCGCTGGGATAGAGTGCTGTCGCGTCTGATGATTACTGGCTGTTCAGGCGCAGGCGCGCGCGACAGGTCCCCGTGGCAAGAGTCGGGCGAGATCGCCGCAAGGGGTAATTGAGAACAAGTGTGCATAGGAGGGTGGCGTGAGTAAAGCAACGTCTTTCGTTTTGGCGCTGTCGGCTGCCGTGGTCGTAGCGCAAATGGGTGTTTCTGCCGATGTGTCGGCGAAAGGCATCAAAGTGGCCTCGGAGCAAACGGCTACGGGCTTTGCCTTTCCTGAGTCGGTTGCTTATGACTCTCAGGCCAAGGTTCTATACGTAGGTCAGTTCGGTTCTGAACTGAAGCCGACACAGAAGGACGGCAAAGGCAAGATCAGCAAGGTCTCGCTGAACGGAAAGGTGATGGAAGAGCAGTTCCTGCCTGCCAAAGGTGACATCCTAAACAAGCCCAAGGGTATCTGGGTTAAGGGCAACAGGCTTTGGGTCACCGACATCGACGTCGTCTGGGTGTTTGATCTCAAGTCTCGTAAAGGCAGGAAGGTGGAATTGCCTGGGGCAAAGTTCGCCAACGACCCCACGTTACTAGGCAAGGCGCTTTATGTCAGTGACAACCGGGGAGATCAGCTCTATCGGGTGGAACCGGCGGATTTCCTGAATATGACGGGTGACCCCAAGGTCACGCTCGTTTTCTCCGGCAAATCCATCAATCCCAACGGACTCTATCCGGCCAAAGACGGTTCATTACTGATGGTCGGCTTCAAGTCCAAAGAAGAACCGCGCGCCATCTATTCCATGCGCCCCGGGTCAAATCCAGAGCCGTTATCGAAGCCCATCGGTCGTCTGGATGGTGTGTACCAAATGAACGACGGAAGTCTGCTTGTTACCGATTGGAACTCGGGATCGCTCTTCAACTGGACCGCCAAGAATGGTATGCAGACATTGGCATCCGGTTTCAAGGGACCAGCCGATCTCTGCGCTTTCCCCAATGCTAACGGGCTGATGGTGGTCGTGCCTGACCTGGTCAAG
>QKEI01000136.1 GCA_003251795.1 Candidatus Muproteobacteria bacterium | reverse complement strand
CGACGGCGCACCCTCCGCTGGTACGTGCAGAATCTGTCCAGGCTGCTCGCCCTTGCGCGTATCGGCTATCGGCACCTCCGTGCCATCGGCACGACGCAGCATGCCCCCATCGCCCGGCTGGCCGCCGCCCATCGGATAGAACACAGTGCGGTCGAGCTCTATGCCTTGTTCGTTTAGCCCGACGACCTGCGCCTCGCAGCAGGTCGCATAGGCATCGCTTCTGAAGACTTCCTCGGTCATAACAGCCCTCCTTCGAGCACCCGACGTAGCAACGCCCGATCGACATTACCGCCGGACAAGACCAGAGCCACGCGCTTGCCAGCCATGCTCGCTCGCTCTTGCAACAACGCTGCCAGCGGTGCCGCGCCTGCACCTTCGGCAAGATTGTGCGTGTCGCTCAAGTAGAAGCTCATCGCCTCTAGAATGGCTTGCTCGGACACGCTGATGATACGCTCTACACCCCTGAAGATGATCTCGAGCGCTGCCTCGTTCGGCACGCGACAGGCGACACCATCGGCGATGGTATCTGCTGAATCCGTCGACACGGGCGAGCGCTTGGCAAAGGACAGCGCATAGGCAGCGGCATTGTCGGCGACGACGCCGACGACTTTGGTATGTAACCCCAATGCGTCTCGCGCTTTAATTACGCCGCATATCCCTGAGCCTTGCCCGACCGGCACGTAAACCGTGTCGAGATCTGGCACCGCGCGCAGCAGCTCAAATGCATAAGTCGACACACCCTCGACCAACCAAGGATGAAACGAAGGTACCCAGTGCAGTCGCTGCTGCTGCGCCAGCTCCTGTGAGTGCTCATAGGCCGCCTGGAAATCATGGCCGTGCTCGAGCAATTCAGCGCCGTAAGCTCGCATAGCGGCGTTTTTCTCCGGATTGTTGCCGTGCGGTACCACAATTGTCGCGCGCAGGCCGTAACGTTGCCCGGCGAATGCCACGCTCTGACCGTGATTGCCGCGCGTGGCAGTAATCACACCGGACACGTGTGGCTGCTCTTGCCTGAGCGCTTCCATATAGTAAACCCCGCCGCGCACCTTGAAGGAGCCGATCGACGTGTGATTCTCGTGCTTCACCCAGACTTCGCAACCACAACGCCGACACAGCAGTGGCCAGTGGATCTGCGCCGTCGGGGTCACGTGCCGGTACACCACCGCTTCCACTTGTTGCAACCCCGGAAGGTCCTTACCCATGTGTTTACCTCATCGAAGACCCGCTCAAGCAGCCGACGGCAGCTCCAACTGTGTCGCATCCAACGCACGCTGCAGCCGATCAAACAGCGTGTCGATCTCATCCTCGGTGATGATCAACGGCGGACAGATACCGACGGTGTCACCGGGCAGCGGACGCACAATGAGTCCCTGCTGCAAGGCCTTGGTCATTGTCAGCGCGGCAGCCTTGGCCTGTGCCGGGAACGATCGTTTGCTCGATTTGTCGGCGACCAGCTCCAGGCCCCCCAGCAAGCCTACACCACGCGCGTCACCGACAATCGGGTGGTCCGCTAAAGCGGCGAGTCGTTCCTGGAAGCGGGCGGCGACACGACGCACATGGGCAACGATGTCGCGCTCTTCATAGATCTTCAGCGTTTCTAGGGCAACCGCGGCCGCTACCGGATGTCCGCCGTACGTGTTGCCGGTGCCGAACACCCCGTGTTTGTGGCTCTGTTCGAGCAACACACGATACATGGCATCGGAGATCATGACCGCGCCAATAGGAATGTAGGCCGAGGATAGCTGTTTCGCACAGGTCACCATGTCCGGAACAATGCCGTAGGTCTGCGAGCCCCACATGTTGCCGGTGCGCCCGAACCCGCAGATCACCTCGTCGGCGATCATGAGCACATCGTAACGGCGCAGTACCTGCTGTACCTTCTCAAAATACCCGCGTGGCGGAACGATCAGCCCGCCGGCACCCATAACAGGCTCAGCGATAAAAGCGGCGACCGTGTCGGGGTCTTCCTGTTTGATCAGTTGCTCGAGGTTGGCGGCAAGGCGTGTGGCAAAGTCCTCTTCCGACTCCCCCGGTTGAGCATGGCGGTAATAGAGCGGCGTATCGGTATGACGCACGCGATCGATTGGTAAATCGAAATCGTTCTGCACGAAGGGCAACGCCGTCAAACTGCCGGAGGCGATAGTGACACCATGGTAGGCGCGCAGGCGCGAAATGATTTTCTTCTTTTGCGGTCGCTGCCGCGCGTTGTTGTAATACCAGACCAGCTTCATCGCCGTATCGACCGCTTCCGATCCCGAATTTACGAAATACACTTTCGCCATCGGCTTCGGCGCCATCCTGATTAGCCGTTCGGCAAGCTCAATGACCGGAATGGTCGAGCGATGCGAAAAGGTATGTGAAAAAGGCAAAGTCTGCAGTTGTCGCGTGGCGGCGTCCACCAATCGTGTTTCGCTGAATCCGAGCGCAGCGCACCAGAGTCCAGCAAAACCGTCGATGTACTGCTTCTCTTCACTGTCCCAAAGATAGATGCCGCGTCCGCGCGTCATGATCAGCGGTCCTTTTTGCTCATGGACCGCAAGATCCGTATACGGGTGCAGGTTATAAGCAATGTCTTTGGCGGCGAGCGAATCTTTCGCAAGCGGCATACTTCAGCCTCCTTCT
>QKEI01000099.1 GCA_003251795.1 Candidatus Muproteobacteria bacterium | reverse complement strand
CCCACCACCAGCAACAACTGGATGGTGTGCCGTTCAGTTGCGATGAGCTGCAGATTCTCCCATCGCAGCTGACGCCCGTCTCTCACAGGCTCCAGCGGTTGCCCATCGAAACGAGCCGACCCCTCGACATACTTAAATCCTGGTGGCATCGTGTCGACGATCGCCACTTGAAGCGCTCCACCGAGCGTGTTCTCGAACGTGATCGTGTAGGGCACCTGGCCCGCCCGCGTGACGTTGAAGAGCGGCGTCGTTTTGGTGATGAGGACGGCCCCGGCGAGCTGTGGATCGATCGGTATATGGTTGTTAAAGAGTTGGCTCTCCTGCGGCACGGTACCGTTGTTCAACGTCACGTGCAGGTAGTACGTCGTGCCTGCCGTGCGCGGGGGTACGGAAGTGGGCGGTGCAAACTCCGAGCCCTGCGCTTCGCAATAGGCGCCGACGATGGCGTCATTGGGACACAGCGGTACCGAGTACGCCGAAGTACCAGCGCTAGTGGCGGGCGGAATGATCTGCGATGGGAACGCAGCAAACGCAGCCGGTGCCGTCACGTCGATGAGGTAATCCGCACCTGCCGGGCACAAGACCGGGTCGTTGAAGTTCAGGTCGAACTTGTAGTAACCACTTGCAAGCGTCACCTGGCCCTGCTGTACAGGATCATCAAAACAGTTGCCGGGTAACGCCTGCCCTGTCGACGCGAGCCGCATGGTGAGCGTCGCCCCCACAATCGGTGTGCGCGCCACCGAGTCGTAGACGACCCCGTCTGGATCGATGGGTAGATTCAGGTTCTGGAGATTGCTGCCGGAACCCGCAATGATTGCCGAGATCACTTGGAGCCCGTTGGTGAAGGGCGAATCGGCCAGACCCAGCATGGCGGTGCTAGCGCCTGCGCCGGGCGCGCGGAAGCGGATCTCGTATTGATCGCCCGTGATATCGTTCGGTGCGAGCCCGCTGAACTGGTAGCTACCGTTGGACGCCGTGGACGTGGTAGCGAAGGGTGCGCCGTTTCGGCGCAGCTCCACCGTCCAGCCAGCAAGTGCCTGCTCGCCGCTATCGAACACATTGTTAAAGTTCGCGTCGTGCCAAACCTGGCCGTTCAGGATCGCGGCACCCGGTATACCGCCGACGTCGATCGACACGCTGCCCGAGCTACTTTGGGTCGGTGTGTTCCAGGTCACCACGGCCGTATTGGTGAGGGTTGTGCCGATCGGTACCCCGGTGGCGATATTCACGCGAAATCGCAGCGTCGCCGTCGCCCCGGGCAGGAGGTCGCCATACACAGCCGAGTAATTGGCCGTGAGTACCGGCGGCGGTGGGGCGTAGCTGATGCCGTTTGGCAAACCATTGAGCGTGGCCGAGCCGGGCACCAGCGGATCCGATCCGAGCGGGCTCAAGTCATCAGTGATCACGACGTTTGTCGCCGCCATGGTGCCGATGTTGGTGACGCGCACCACGTAATCGAGCTGTCCACCGGCTTGCGCCGCGCCACCGCCGACGACGAAAACCTCTTTGGTAATCACGAGCTGCTGCACATCACCCACGACGATCACGGCGACATTGGTGAGCACTGTCGGCAGCTCATTGCTGGCAATGCTTCCCTGGTTGCTGATGATTGTTCCCGGGAGGACGCCGAGGTTGACATCGACCTCGAAGGTCACGACCGCGGTGGCACCTGCGGCGAGCGTGCCGATCGGGATCTGCAAGACAGGCGGGGAGACACCGCCCACCGGGTTACCGTCCAGAAGAGCAGAGCCGGCAACATAGGTGGTATTCGCGGGCACCGTGTCGCTCAGCACGACCCCGGTGGCGGGAATGGCGCCCGAGTTAATGATCGTGATGGTGTAAGTCAGCCGCTCACCCGGATCGACGAAGCCGTTCGAATTGAGATCGCCCGCGGGAAGGAGTTGCACTGTTTTTTGTGCGGAAAGAAGCGGCAGGTTGCCGACGATATCCCGCGTCGGGTCATCAATCGTGGGCGTATCCGGATCATCGGAAGGCTGCTCCGGGAAGGGGGCACCGCTAGCGCCCTGGCCCGACACAAAGCCCTGGTTCGAGATGATGGTCCCGTCAGGGACAGCCGGGTCAACGACCACATCGAAGGTGATGGTTGCGACGTTGCTCGTGGTACTGGTCGCATCCGCGCGCATCACGCCCGGCGTCTGGTCCTCGGGCGGCGGTGCATGGATCAGTATGCCGCTTTGCAGTGCCGTGGTGCCCCCGGTGTCAGCCACGGGCGCACCATTGAGCGTGGTGCTGTTGGTGACATAAGTGGTGTTCGCCGGTATCTGGTCGCGCAACACCACATTCACCGCGCCCTCGGTGCCGATGTTCTTCACGGTGATGGTGTAGCGCAGGGTATCCCCGGCAAAGAGCACAGCTGGGTCGCCTGTTAAATCTTGCGAGGTCTTCTGCACCTGGAAGGCGGGCGCCGAGGTGATGAGGATCTGCGTCGGGTCTTCATCACCCAGCACGTTCGGATTGTCGGGTCCGTTGACATTCGGGTCGTCGCTGTTGATCGCGGGCGGTCCGGCGCCGAGGAGTTGCGCCTGGTTTAAGACCACCGTGCCGTTGGTGATGACCGGCAGCAGGGTCACTTCATATGACACGAGCAATTCGTCCGGACCGCCGGGCGC
>QKEI01000234.1 GCA_003251795.1 Candidatus Muproteobacteria bacterium | reverse complement strand
CCCGCTGGGGCCCTGCTGGCGATCATGTTCTTTTTCATGTTCAAGGGTATGTTCATCGACCAGACGTTCCTGCGTTAGGCCAGTGCGCCCCGAGAACTGCGGGATTTATTGTGCTGGAAACCGGTATAATTGCCGCGTAAGTCTGTTGGATAGCAGGCGCAGTGCAGGTAGGAAACACGATGGCAGAGAGCAAGGTCAGACCGACCGACTTACGGTTGCACCAGAAGTCCCGCATTCTCGAGATCGCGTTCGACGATCAACGCAATTTCAAACTCCCCTGCGAATATTTGCGGGTGTATTCACCATCGGCAGAGGTGCAGGGACATGGGCCTGGCCAGGAGGCGCTACAGCTCGGTAAGGAAAACGTGAACATCGTCAACATCGAACCCGTAGGAAACTACGCAGTGCGTCTTTTCTTTGATGATGGACACGATACCGGTCTGTATTCATGGGAGTGGTTGTATCACCTCGGTATCAATCAAGAACGCCTGTGGAGCACCTATCTGCAAAAGCTCGAAAAGGCCGGGCACCAACGACGGGCGCCGTCTCCGAGGTAAGCATAGTGGCCGCTAGCAGCGACGACAGAACCACGCATTTCGGCTTCCAGGATGTTCCGGAGTCGGCCAAGGCGGGCTTGGTAGCCGGGGTATTCGATTCGGTAGCCGAGCGCTACGATCTCATGAATGATCTCATGTCGTTCGGGTTGCACCGCCTGTGGAAACGTTTCACGGTCGCACAGAGCGGCGTACGGCCCGGGCAGGCAGTGCTCGATGTCGCCGGCGGCACCGGCGACCTAGCGCATGGCTTTGCCGAACGCGTCGGTGATCGCGGCCGTGTGATCCTTGTCGATATAAATCGGGCTATGTTGAATGTCGGGCGCCGTCGACTCGCCGATCGGGGTTTTGTTGGCAACGTTGTTTTCGTGCAGGCGGACGCCGAGGCATTGCCATTTGGCGATGACTACTTTGACTGTATCAGCATCGGTTTCGGTCTGCGCAATGTCACGCACATGGACCGGGCATTGGTTTCTATGTTGCGCGTGCTCAAGCCGGGCGGCTGTCTTCTGGTGCTCGAATTTTCGCAGCCGAGCCTGCCGCTGATGACCAAGGTGTACGATGCCTATTCGTTCAACGTTTTGCCGCTGCTGGGGCGTTACGTCGCCAATGACGAGCGCAGTTATCGTTACCTGGCAGAGTCCATCCGCAAGCACCCGGACCAGGAAACACTTAAGTCCATGATTGAAGATGCCGGATTTGAACGCGTAAGCTACTTCAACCTGAGCGCGGGGGTAGTAGCCTTGCACAAGGCGTATAAACTGTAGTGGTTAGCGTCTTTGAATGTTTAACGAAAGACAGAAGTCGACATCAGTCGACACCGCGGCGCGGGAGTTAGCCCGACTATTTGCCGGACTTGCGAATCGCATACTGCGGCTCGATCCAGAAAGCCTGAAGCGTCTAGGCGACTTCGAGGGGAAGGTTATAGCTCTTGCGCTGAAGTCGGAGCCGAGCCCTACATTGTATGTGCGTCCCTCGGCAGAGGGGTTCCACTTGCTAACAACATACGACGGCGATACCGACGTCACGCTACATGGTACGCTGCCGGCCTTCATGCGCCTGGCGGCAGGCGGTCCCGCGGCAGAGCTCATGGCCACAACCGAGCTGACGATCGAAGGCGACTTGGATCTAGGGCGGCGGTTCCAGAGGTTCCTGGCCGGCATATACATCGATTGGGAAGAACAAGCAGCTCGTGTCATTGGCGACATAGCGGCCCACAAACTCGGCAATGTCGCGCGCGATCTTGCTGCTTGGCGCAGACACGCGACACAGGCATTGTCGGCGGACATTACCGAATACTTGCAAGAGGAAAGCCGAGTGCTCGCTCCGTCCACCCGAGTGGATACGTTCCTGCAAGCGATCGATCAATTGCGCGCCGATGCAGATCGACTAGAAGCCCGGGTAAGACGCTTACAGGTACGTGGCTGATGGTGACGCTCGGCCAAACACGGCGCCTGTTGCGCATCACGCGAGTCCTGGTCAAACATGACCTGGATGAATTTGTGACCGCAACTCACCTGTTTCGCCCGTACCGGATGTTGTTACGCTTGTTGCCCTGGCGGTGGTATCGACGAGCTACGCTGCCACCACGAGGCGTGCGGTTGCGCGAGGCACTAGAAGAACTGGGTGCAATCTTCGTGAAGTTCGGACAGATCTTATCGACGCGCCCGGACCTGCTGCCCGATGACATCGCCGGTGAGCTGAGCAAGTTGCAGGACCGTGTACCACCGTTTCCGGGCGAGCAAGCGGTCGCTGTTATCGAGCGCGCGTATGGGGGTAAGTTAGGTGATTATTTTCGTGAATTTGATCGCACCCCTGCCGCATCGGCGTCGGTTGCACAGGTGCATTTTGCGCGCCTACCGGACGGTACTGAAGTCGCTGTAAAGGTACTGCGACCGGGTATAGAAAAAGCAATCGAACGCGATGTCGCCGTGTTGTATACGGTTGCACGCCTCGCAGGCCGTTACTCTCAGGACGCGCGACGCTTACGCCCCACCGAAGTGGTCGATGAGTTTAATAGGACCCTGCGCGATGAGCTCGACTTGCGCCGCGAAGCGGCAAATGCTAGCCAATTGCGCGCCAACTTTGCCGACTCGGATATGATGTATGTCCCGCGCGTCTACTGGGAGCTAACGCGGCGACCGGTGATGGTCATGGAGCGCATCAGCGGCATACCTATCAGCGATGTAGCGGCGCTAAAGGCTGCAGGCATCGACATGCGGCGACTAGCACACAATGGTGTCAGCATTTTCTTTACGCAGGCGTTTCGCGACGGTTTTTTTCATGCCGATATGCATCCAGGGAACATCTTTGTCACGCCGCAAGGCCAATATCGGGCTGTCGATTTCGGCATCATGGGATCGCTCGGGGAACAGGACAAACGTTACCTGGCCGAGAATTTCCTGGCGTTCTTCAATCGCGACTATCGCGCCGTTGCCGAGGCCCACCTTCGCGCCGGTTGGGTACCGCCGGGGACCCGCGTCGATGAATTCGAGGCGGCGATCCGCGCCGTGTGTGAGCCCATTTTCGCAAAACCGATAAAAGATATTTCTTTTGGCCGACTGCTATTGCATCTTTTTCAGACGGCGCGTCGATTCAACATGGAGGTACAGCCACAACTGGTGTTGCTGCAGAAGACCCTTTTCAATATCGAGGGGCTCGGACGTCGGCTTTATCCGGAACTCGATTTGTGGGAGACCGCCAAACCCTTCCTGGAGCAATGGACCCGAGAGCACCTCGGTCCGCGCGCGTTACTGCGCACGCTACGCCGGGAGTTACCGAGATGGTGGGAGATCGCGCCCCAGTTTCCCGGTATTGCCCACGAAGTGCTGGAGCGTGCCCGCAACGGCCGTTTGGAGCTTGGTTGGAAATCCGCCGAGTTGCAGCAACTGCGTACGCAGATCGGGCTCAATCAGCGGCGCATGTACTTCGCCATTGTCGGCAGTGCCCTGGTACTGTCGAGCGCGATCACTTTGGCGATCGACACCTACGCCCTGCCGCACTGGACCACCGTGCCGGTGCTCGGCTGGACCCTGGGGGCCCTGGGTTTGCTGCTGTTGGCGCGCGCTTGGCCTCGTCGCAATTGGTAAAAATACGACACTTTTTGGGGTTTCAAACAACAGCGGGCGGGGGTATATTTATAAGGCCGTTTTTAGCAACGCGATTCATGAAACGCAGACCCACATCTGTATTGGCCTTTGTGGTTCTTCTTGGTGGTCTGCTGCCCGCTGCGGCGCTCGCGGACAGCATGGGAAAGGCTGCCAACGGCCAGGGACAGGCAGAAGTTATGGACACGGTACAGCCGCTGATGGCTCCGTACTCGGGCGATCCTTTGTCCAGCGGGCGCAACAAGGAACTCCTTGCGATCCAGTGGCAACACCATCTCAACGAGGCGCATAGCCTTACCCTCGCTGCTGGCTATGGTGACGACGTTTACCTCGATGAGAAGCGCTATGACCCCGTTAGCGCCATGGCCTCGCTCGGCTGGACCGGGCAGTGGGGTGGGCGCTGGCGACCCGCTATTTCGGGCAGTGTCTTTGTTGGCGACGAGAACACGCCAACGGAGGCCTATCGCAACTTCGACCGGCGATATTTCGGGTTCAGTGTCGGTGGGCGCATGACCTTCTTCGACAAGCACAGCCCGTTCGTGTCGTTTCGAATGCTGCGCAACGAACCTGGTAATGGCGAGCCTGTTGACCCACTTGCGGCGTCTCCCGACTACTCACGTCTGAGCGCGGGTTGGGACTGGCAGGTTCTCCCAAATTGGCGGTTGCGCGCTGAGGCCGAATATACGCTGTATGACAATGGCCCAAGCCTTTATGGAAACGACGAGCGTCGTATCTTCTTCAGCACGCGCTTCGATTTCCGCTGACGCCGTTTAGCGCGCAATTCGTCAGCCTTACACCCTTAATAGCAACAGCCGCCGCAAACCGATCAGCGCACGCGCTGCTCACTCGTCTGTTGTGCCGACGAATCCTTCTGGTATGCGCCCGGTGCAGAAGGGTGCCGTGTGGACGTCTTAATATGTTCCAGTAATACCGAGGGAGCGACCAACAGCACGGAGCTACCTTCTAACTCGGGCAGGAGACGTTCAAGCACGGTTAATGTCTCGGGGTAAGGATGGCCAAGCGCAAGAGCGCCACCACGCTCGCGCGCGAGCGCAATCAGCCGCTCGAACTGCTGTGCGATCACATCGATATTCTTGTCGTCGTCGAGAAAGACATTGCGTTCCAGATTAGGAATGCCTAACTCGGTAGCTGTCTTGGCGGCGACTGTATCGGCAGTGGTGCGCGAGTCAATGAAGAACAAATTGCCGCGATCGGCAAGAGCTTGCATCAGCCAACGCATCGGTTCTGGCCGTTGCGTCAATAGGCTCCCCATATGATTGCTTACGCCGATCGCGTATGGCACGGTTCGAAGATCACCATCCAGCGTGGCGGAGATTTCGCTTGGTCCCATGTTCAGTTGTAGGCTGCCTGGCCCGGGTTCTGTTCCATCGGCCGACTGCATGGGCAGGTGCAGGATGATCTGCTTGCGGCTTTCGTAGGCCTCTTGCGCGAGCAGGGCGCCAAACGGCGTATGCGGCAAAATTGCACAGGCAACCGGCCCGGGCAAGCGTATGGCCCGACGGCCCTGCTGCAGGTTATTACCTAAATCATCGATGATGATACTGATCAGAGCAGCGGGCGCCCGATCTTTGGCCACAGTACTGCCGCAAAGCACAAGCATTGCGGCGATGGCGAGCGCTCTGCTCGATCGGCACACGAGTGCTCGACGGAATACCGCGAGCACCAACGGTGTTGCGGCGGGTACGGCCGCCGTGCCGGGGATCAACTACGTTTCTTGCCGTAGATATTGATGCCCTTCAGCAGATTCAAGGCCTCGTTGAGTTGGAAATCGTCACTTCCGCTATCGGCTTTCTTTCGTTTCTCAGTTTCCTTGGCCATTTCCGCGGCAGTGGTATTGTCCAAATGACCGCTGAGATCCGCCTCTTTCAGGCGATCCTGTTCTGAATCGGCGCGGGTGAGCTTCGCCTGCTCCATGTTGATGTCCGGCTCGATACCGGTTGCCTGAATCGAGCGTCCACTCGGTGTGAAATATCGGGCAGTCGTTAGCTTTAACGCCGCACCGTTGCTCATCGGCATGATGGTCTGCACGGAGCCTTTGCCGAATGTCTTAGTGCCCATAACGATGGCACGCCCGTTGTCCTGTAATGCGCCGGCAACGATTTCCGAGGCTGAAGCGGATCCACCGTTGACTAACACGATGATCGGAGCCCCGGAAAGCGCGTCGCTGCCTGTGGCGGTAAACTTCAGCTTCGAATCGGCGACGCGCCCCTCCGTGTACACGATTATGCCTTCGTTCAGGAACATATCGGTTACGGCGACTGCGGCGTTGAGCACGCCTCCGGGATTGTTACGCAGGTCGAGCACCGCGCCCTTGAGCTTACCGTTATTTTCTTTCTCCAATTTCGTTAAGGCATTTTTCAGGTTGGTATCGGTATTCGCTTGGAACTGGGTAATGCGCAGATAGCCGTAGCCCGGCTCGAGCAACCGGCTCTTGACACTCTGAATTTTGATAACCGCACGGGTTATGGTGACCTTGAGCGGTTTCGGTTCACCCTCGCGCACGACCGTAAGCACGATATCTGAACCGGGTTTGCCACGCATGAGCTTGACCGCTTGAGACAGGGTCATGCCTTTTACCGCCTTGTCGTCGAGACGCACTATAAGATCGCCGGACTTGAGACCAGCGTGTGCCGCCGGGGTGTCCTCGATCGGAGTCACAACCTTTACAAAGCCGTTCTCCATCGTCACTTCTATACCGAGTCCACCGAACTGACCTTCAGTGCCGATGCGCACTTCCTTGTAACCTTGCGGATCTAGGTACGACGAATGCGGATCGAGCCCTGCTAGCATACCCTCGATCGCGTCTTCCAAGAGCTTCTTGTCCTCGACGTCTTCGACATAATCGCTCTTGATTCTGCTGAACACTTCTGTGAAGGTCTTGAGCTCGTCCAGCGGAAGGGTCGACGTAGCCGACTTCACTGTCGCGCGCTCGGCTAGCACGGAGCTTTCCAGTGTGATCCCCGTGCCGATAAATACCCCAAGTAACAGCAAAAGGGTGTAACGTGTGAAATTCTTCATTTGTAACTCTCCATCGTGACCCGCTTCCGCGGAACCTTCCAGCTCGGCGCAGCAACAAACCCGCTCAGCGCTTGCGAAGCCACTGCTGCGGGTCCCGCGGCTGCCCCTGGTGCCGGATTTCGAAATAGACGCCAGCCTCTGGAACATCGCCGGTGTTTCCCAGGCTGGCGATTACCTGGCCGGCCTCGACCCAATCGCCGACCTGTGTATACAAGCTCTGGTTATAACCGTAGAGCGTCATATAGCCATCACCGTGCTCCAGAATCAAGAGTAGCCCAAAACCGCGTAGCCAGTCGGCAAATGCTACCCGGCCTCGTGCCACCGAAATGACGTCCTGCCCTTCACGACCCCCCAATAGCACCCCTTTCCAGCGCAAATTCCCGCTCTTTTTGGGTTCTCCGAAATGGGCCAAGAACTTGCCTCGGGTCGGGAGCGGCAATTTACCCCTGAAGTCCCGAAAGCGGCTATCGAAGCTGGGGTCGCGCGGCACCCCGGCGAGATAGTCCTGAAGCTGCTCCAGCAGATGTTGCAGGCGTTGCTCGTCTGCCCGCAAGCGGGCTATTTCCTCGGTCTGGTCATGGACTCTTCGACCCAGCATTGCCACCACTTTGCTGCGTCTCTCATGCGCCGCCTCGAGCGCCTGTTTGCGTTGCACTTTGGCTGTGTGCAAGGCCTGAAGTTCCCGCTGCTGTTGTTCCACACTCTCCTTAAGGTTGCGCAACTTGTCCATGACGACGCGCGTGCCTGCTATCTGCTGTGCACGGGCGCGTCCCAAATACTGATAATAAGTGAGTATACGGCTGACGGCTGTAGGGTCGTCCTGATTGAGCAGCAGCTTCACATATTCCTGTCGACCCATAGCAAAAGTCGTCCGTATCTGCTGTGCCAGTGTGTCGTGTTGTTGCTGCAGTTGAGATCTCGCAGAGCGTTGCTGTTCCCTGAGAGTTTCCAGGCGCGCGCTTTGGCCTCGCAGACGCCTGTCTAGATCGCGCAACGTGCGCACCAATACGCCGATTTCGACATCAAGCTTTCGCAACTCCTCACGTTCGTTGTCACGCTGGTCAATAGTCTTATTGAGCCCCTTCTGGAGTTGCTCGATGCGGTTGCGGAGTCGCTCAAGCTCGGCTGCCCGCTGTTTGCTATCGCTATCCTGATTGGCGGCTTGCGACGGCATCATCGATGCCAGCACTAATAGCACTATGCTGATCGCCGCTGCCGAACTAGTCTTGTTCTGCCGACGACAAACGGTCTTGTACACTAGACGAACCTACACTGATAGGGTTGCACGGCACAGGGTCCGACCGGACCCTAGCCTCTGGCGTAACGGTATATTATTGTATAATTGTATAATAATATAAGATGTTGGTTGTTTGAGTACCGTTTATATGCGCGCGCCGGTTACCGATTCACATCAGACGCTGATCACGGACGAAGAAGACATCCACATCGCAGCCCGGTCGATGAAGGCGATGGCACATCCGCTACGATTGAAGATACTGTGTATCGTCGGGCGCCGGACTGAAGTATGTGTGCAGGAAATCGTTGACCAGGTTGGAACCTCCCAGAGCAATATCTCACAGCATCTGTCTATCTTACGGGATAAGGGGATACTGGCTTTTCGCAAGGACGCGAACAAGGTCTACTATCGCATCGGTGACGCGAGAATCGTCAAGCTGATAGATACGTTGCGTGACGCTTTTTGCAAAGTTGGCAAATAGCGCACCGCCAGAGCAAGTCCGGGGTTTTCCTCGCAACGTGCCCGGCTTCCACTGCGAGCAAACCGGCTGCATCTCTAAAGAAGAGTGAGTGATGGAATACGTCGATTTCATAATCAAGTACTGGTATCTATTTGTTGCTCTGGTTGTAGTGCTGACCTTATTGGTATTAGGTCCAGCCATGCAGCTGTTTTACGGCGTCAAGACACTCGGGCTTTGGGATGCAGTCCGACTTATCAACCACGAGTCCGCCGTAGTTATCGACGTGAGCGAGCAACCTGAGTTCAAGGCTGGCCATATCCCTAATGCGGTCAATATTCCGTTGAATGGGCTAGCCGGTCGAGTGAAGGAACTAGAAAAGCACAAGAATAAACCGATACTTTTGAGTTGCCGCAGCGGCAATCGCTCTAGCCGGGCTGCCGTCATGCTGCGTAAACAAGGTTTCGAAAAGGTTTATGCGTTGACCGGAGGGTTCGCGGCCTGGGAGCGCGAAGGAAACTTGCCGGTAGAGAAATAGCGGTAAGCACAAGTTGGGGAGAACCGTGGCGATGGCAGAAGAACGGGTTTTCAAGTTCGAAAAGGTTTACGTCAAGGACGCCTCGCTCGAATGCCCGAGTGTGCCTGATATCTTCGCTGCACCGGAATCACAGGAAGTCAGCGTCGAATGCGGGGTGGACCACCGTCCAATGGCGGAGGGTTTCTATGAAGTCGTGCTGGCCGTAAAGGTGAAGGCGCAAAAGGGCGAGCGGGTCTGTTTTGCAGTCGAGGTACACCAAGGCGGTGTGTTCCAGATCAGACATGCGCCGGACGAGGACCTATCGGAGTTCCTTGAGATCACGTGTCCCGATATGTTGATGGGATTTGCCCGCGAGTTGGTGTGCAACTTGGTTATCAAGGCAGGATTCCCACAGCTACTTATCGACCCTGTGAACTTCCGTGCACTTTACGAGCAAAAGCGGACGTTACTGGCCCAAGCAACGCGGGATTGATCTGGTTCATCCCGTAAGTAAGATCGCTGTCGTCAGTACTGGTCGCCATTGCCAAATGGAGTGCCGAGAATGATTGTCGAATCTGGCTCCATGGTCGCCGTGCTGGGGGCCGGTTCCTGGGGTACAGCACTTGCCGTATTGCTGGCTCGGAACGGTTATCGTGTTTGCCTCTGGGGGCACGATGCCGAAGCGCTCACGCGCCTCACCCGTGAGCGCGAAAATAGACGATACCTTCCAGACATCGTCCTACCCGAGGCCGTAGAAACCGCTGTCGATCTGGGTGAACTATGTAAGGCGCATGGTCATTTTTTGCTGGCCGTGCCGAGCCATGCGTTTCGAGCGACGCTGCAGGGACTCAAGCCGTCTCTGCAAAAAAAAGCAATCGTTTCCTGGGGAACCAAGGGGCTCGAGCCAGGTTCGGGCAAGCTGCTGCACGAGGTGGCGCGCGAGGTGCTCGGCGGCGGCGTCGGCTACGCCGTCATATCCGGGCCAAGCTTTGCCAGTGAGGTCGCTCGCAACTTGCCAACGGCGTTGACCGTGGCCGCCGAAGACGATGCCACCGCAACCATCGTTGCCGAGTGGTTGCGCAACGAACGCATGCGCGTGTACACGAGCAGCGACGTTGCCGGCGTTGAGCTCGGGGGCGCAATCAAGAACGTCATGGCCATCGCCGCGGGTATTAGCG
>QKEI01000238.1 GCA_003251795.1 Candidatus Muproteobacteria bacterium | reverse complement strand
GCGCGTGCGAGCGGCATGATCGGTATGCAGATCCCTTCCTCGTACACCTGGCGCGCGTCCGGACCGAAGCCACGCCCGCCGACGTCGACTACGTGCACCGTCGAGCAAAAGAGCGCCACGGCCTTACCTTTATAGAAGGTCGGTGACACCAAGGTGAAGTCGTGCAGATGCCCGGTGCCGAGCCAGGGATCATTAGTAAGGTAGTGATCACCCTCGTGCATCTGCGCCACCGGATAGCGCTTGAGGAAATGCCCGACGGCCTCGCACATGGAGTTGACGTGCCCGGGGGTACCGGTCACGGCCTGCGCCAGCATGCGGCCCTGCAGATCGAACACGCCGGCGGAGAGATCACCGGCCTCGCGCACGCTGGCACTGAAGGCCGTGCGGATCAGAGTCTGCGCTTGTTCCTCCACCACCGCGATCAGGCGGTTCCACATGATTTGCGAACGGATGCGGGCAAGTGCGTCGTTGCTAGACATGACCAAGCTCCTTAGGGTCTTTCACCGCAGAGTAATTCGAAAAGATTGTAGTGACTCAAGTTGCGCCGGACAATCCGTGTCAGATTTGACCGAGCTTGAAGACTCAATACAAGCGTCTCAGACGTACTCGATCCGGTATCGCCATTGTGTTGCCGGTCACTCCGGCAACCCCGCCTTGCGCAGGGCGTCGATGAAACGCTTCATAGCCTTAGCCCCCCCGAACCGGTAATCTCGATATTTGGCGCATGACATTCCCGGTGCATGCACCAAAAGGTCGTTAACGGCTACCCGAGCCTCTCCCGAGCTTGGTTAATACAGCGGCCAATACGGCAAACGTCATCGATCGCGGATTCAGGCTAAGGCGCGCGCGCTGCACCCAATCTAAAGCCTCCTCGTAGCGCTCTAGATCGAACAACACGAAGGCCCGATGAGTCAACATCCCAGTTAGATATGTGTCGCGGGGACTAAGGCGCATCGCGTGATCGATATGGGAAATGGCTTCCTTGGACCGCCCCGCAGAACACAGGGCCGCACCGAGAAAGTAACGCGACATGGCGTCGTTAAGATTGAGAGCAACCGCCTCCTCGGACTTTGCTATGGCGACGTCATCGTGGCCAAGCAAGCTGTATACCCGTCCAGCGTGCCATAAGCCTGTTGGGTCCCGCGGGTCCAGTGTGATTGCCTTATTGGCCTTTTCGCGCGCTTGGTTGAGGTAACTGCTACGATCGGCAGCCGGTTCGAAATGCATGACGTAGCGCCAGCGAGCACCCGCTGCCATCGCGAAGGCCGGCGCGAAAGTCGGGTCGACTTCATTTACCCTATCAAACTGCTCGATCGCCGACCTGAGCCCCTCTTCGGTCGACGAGTAATAGGCTGACAAGCCACGTTGATAGAGTGTCCAGGCGTCAAGGTTGTCCGGGGGTTTTCGCTGTGCGCGTTCGCGCTCCACCTCTCCGATCTCCGGGGCGATCGCCGCGACGATTGCTTCCGTCACGCCATCCTGGACCGCGAAGATGTCTTCCAGTTTACGGTCGTAGCGTTCTGCCCACAGGTGGTTGCCCGTCTCCGCGTCGATCAACTGCCCCGTTATCCGTATCCGCTCACCGGCGCGCCGCACGCTCCCTTCGACCACGTAGCGCACGCCTAGATCGCGGGCAACCGTTCGTACATCGGGTGACTTGCCTTTATAGGCGAAGCTCGAATTGCGGGCGATGACGAATAGTGAACGAAAACGCGAAAGCCCCGTGATGATGTCTTCCGTCATGCCATCCGCAAAGTATTCCTGCTCCGGGTCGCCAGACAAATTGGTGAACGGCAGCACGGCAATAGAGGGCCTGTCAGGTAAGGTCGGTATTGCTGTCGATGGCGCTGCTTTAGCGTCATTGGAGCCAACATCGTTGCCTGGTGCCGGGACCTTTGCTCCCGCCCTCAAACTCAGAGAGTACACTCGTACTGGCTCATCGAATCCTTTGACCGACTGGTCACCAAGGCTCTTGAACGTAACAGGCAATCGTCTCGGGACCGCCTCATGTATGGCGGCGGAGATGCACAGGCCCCCAGGCTCGGCCAGCTGCTCAATCCGTTGTGCCAGGACGACGCCGGGACCGGTGACTGTGTTATCCGCAATGACCACCTCGCCGAGTGCGATTCCAGCTCGGATCTGCGGTCGGATGTCACCTGTGAACACTGTGTTCTGTTCCGTATTGGTGATTTGAAAAGCCAAGGTGGCCAATACGCTATCCGATGCACGCGCAAACTCTGCGATCAGGGCATCTCCGCGCAGCTCATGAGTAATGCCACCGTACGCAGCAATAATTTTTGAGAATCGCCGGAAGGAGTTTCGAATTCGTTCATGCGCCACGCGCTCATCCTTCTGAACAAGTGCGGTTGAGCCGACTACATCGGCATGCAGTATGACCGCAAGCTTGGACCGAGTTGCCATGGGTTCGTCCAGGCGTTGTTGAAGGAATTCTCCGTCGTATTATGTCGTGTAGCTACTGTCTGGGGCGAGAGGTCTTTCACCGTCAGGGCACTTACGAAAGTTGGCCTTGAGCCAAATGGCGCTTACGCGTCTGACCCGAAACGGCATCAGTCTTGCCACAATCTATTCTCAATCGGTTGCCGGAGGTGCGGCACAGATTTGTTCGTAGCGATAGCGCTGCTTCACCAGGCCATTGTATTCGAAGACATCCAGCGTTTTTTCATAGGCCGCCTGCGTGATTTCCACGTGCGGCGTCCAGCAACCGAGCTGCTGATAGGTGGCGATGCAGTCGGCCAGAACGCCTTCATCGATCTTGGGGAAGTACGGTTTCTCTGCCTTGGCAATCTCAGCGGCCGGCGTTTCGTTCATGTAGATCCGGGTCTTCTTGTAGGCACGCATGAATGCCTTCGCCATATCCGTCTTGAGCCACTCAGGGGCCGCCGCCAGGCTGGAAAAACCACAAGGCCCGATCTGTTTGCCGACTTGAGCGACAATATGTCCGATGCCATCCGCCTGCAGTTGCTGCGGGAATGGACCCTGCTGCTGGACATACTGCCCTTGGCCGTCGCGGAAGGCTTTGTCGATGTCGGCGGCGCCGCCGGGGTTAACCGCTTTTATTTTGTTGAAATCGATGCCTGCCTTGTGGCAAGCGTATTTAAACATCGCGAGCGGCTGTCCAGCCTTGAATAGGACGACCTCCGCGCCTTCCAACTTGTCCCACGTGAAAGCCGGATCGGCCTTGCGTCCGGTGAGGAAGAACCCGTCCATCTCGTTGACCTGGGCGAAGTGAACAGCCGTCGGCGTCTCTCCTTTATTAAGTGACGTGAACCCCTGACTCACTCAGGGCCGACTGAACGACGTGAGCGGAGCCATCTTCTAAAGCAACAATTGCCGAGACGCCCGGAGGCGAAACCGACCACTGCGGATCGAGACCTTCCGCCTTGAGGAATCCACCCGACATCGTGGAAATGAGTGGTGAGTAAAACGCGGAAAACAAAGTGAACTGGATGTTGATTTTGTCCAAGTCGCTGTCCCTCCTATAGGCAGGCGTCAATCCTAAGCGATTCTTTGATCGAGCGCGAATCTTGACTCATGGCTAGATCGGCACCTCGTGGTCTTAACGGCTCAATAGCCGGTGGTTTCCACGTTCAATCTCTGGGGGGCAGCATCGAAGGCGGCATTCCGATGGGTCAATCCATTTACACAACTTTACTCAGCCGATACTTACATTGACATCGCAACTGGATATTCTGATCCCATAGCAACTTGGTTCGCCGGAGCGGAACACAGGCTCATAAGCTCCAAAGGTGAGTAAGATGATTGGAAAATATTTGCTCTCAATGTTGTTGATAATGCCTGTTATCAGCCCAGCGTGCGCTGAAGCCTTACGATGCGGATCCGATCTCGTAGAAATGGGCGACTTCAAAGCAGACGTCCTGATGAAATGTGGCGAGCCCTTTTTGAAGGATACGGTATATGTCGATAACGACGAGAGAGTGACGGGTGCCGTTGACAAACATGGACATTGCCTGGCAATCGATCAGTGGACATACAACCCAGGGCCAGGACAATTCCTAACGGTGCTTGATTTCAGAGCCGGGAGACTTGTGCGAATCCGTTACGGGGGCAGGGTTAAGTAGTCATTAATTAGTGAATCCTCTGGACAGGCCGGCATCCTAGATTTGCGCATTCACGATTTGCGTCGCAAAGCCATGGTCGAAAAAGAATCTTATGGAAGTGGCGAGCACAGGAGCCCACCGGATCGCACATCCGGCGAAGGACTGCTTACGGCCAATAAGCAGTCAATCCTACCCAAGCGAAACCGTGACTAGCGCTTGCAGAGATCCAGGAAATGACCTTTAACCGTCTATCGGACCGCCCTGGTAGGCGGTCGTTCTCGTGTGTATAGTAAGCTCCTTAAGGGTGCGCGCCGGGAAAGGACGGTGCGCTATCGTGAGGGATCGCGTCGGCGATCCCTTTTGTTTTTCTGGCTTGGGTGATGTTTTAGGTGATGCGGGGAGATAGAAAAAACCGTATTTGGATTGGCAAGATCGTCAGGCTGCTGGCCAATGATTTGGATCTAAAGGTAGAGCACCTTGAGTGGCTTCCGGACACCGCTGATTGCGAGCACTTGCGTCTGGTCGTCGGTGGGGATGAAAGGCGTATCGAGTTCCGCAAGGCGCTTCTTAAGAAGAACTTGGCACATCAAGATCTGGCCTTAGAAGTTGCGTACGCGAAAGTAACAAGGGCGCTCTGCAAGTCTAATTAGTGTAGTCTCTAGCCTCGGGGTAAGCGGCTGAGCAGTGCGTTCGAATGACCGCGAAGGGTCGCTTCCGCACATTTACCAACACCCGCATTCGGCCAATCGCAGACGTTCAAAC
>QKEI01000214.1 GCA_003251795.1 Candidatus Muproteobacteria bacterium | reverse complement strand
AACATTTGCGGGGACACTGGTCATTCGCCGCACCGCTTCCTCCAATGAGAATAAACCGAGCTCGCGACAGTAATGTCCCAACACGCGTGGAAACGTACCCCACAACCGCGGATGCGGAAATACGTCGTGCGGCAAACCGTCGGAGCCGATCATGGCGTCGTGAAAACTGAGCACCCGGCGCACATCGTCTTCATCCATCTGGTAGTAGATGGCGCCGGCTGGTAACAGTCGGGTGATCGTTTCCTCAGTCGTACATCCCCAGTCGCGTTTGATATCGGCGAAGTCACGACCGGCGAGTTCGGGATGGGGCTCCGACCATGCCAACAGCACCTTTTCCGAAGACTCGATGAAGTCACGCAACAACACTGTCGAGCTCGCGACGTAAGGGTAGACATCCAGGTTGACGCTTTGCCCTTTCTTAGCGCCGTCGATCAGGGCGAGCGTCTGTTTAGTACGACCCCAGTTTCTTCGCGCACAGGCCTTGTGGTGCGAGATAACTACACGTACGCCGGCGCGGCGCCCGATCTCGAGCGTTTCCTCCACCGAGGCGACCACGCCGTCGCGCTCATCACGCATGTGCGTCGTGTAGATGCCATTGTAAGGGACCAGACGCTGTGCCAAAGCGACGATCTCATCAGTCGGCGCCGCATGTGCCGTCGGATAAGCGAGACCCGTGCTCATGCCAATACAGCCGGCGGCAAGGGATTGCTCGAGCAGCTCGCCCATGCGATCGATTTCCGCCGGCGTTGCTGCTCGCGCGAGATCGTCCATGACACCGACGCGCAACGTCGAGTGGCCAACCAGGGTCGCGATGTTGAGCGCCGGCGGGTGCGCCTCGACGGTCTTCGCGTAGTCTTCATACGAAGCAAACCGATACCATTCCCGATTGCCGAGCAGATTCAAGGGTGCCGGTGGGTCGTGACCCGCCAGTGGTGACAGGCTTATCCCACAATTGCCGGCAATCACTGTCGTGACGCCCTGGCTGATCTTTGGCGTCATGTCAGGCGTGGACAACACGGCCCGATCATCGTGGGTATGGGCGTCGACGAAGCCTGGCGCCACCACGCGATCGCGTGCATCGATGCGCGTCTTCGGCTGCCAGTGGCGGCCGTCGCCAACGCCGGCAACGCGCTCGCCGATAATCGCGATATCGGTACGTCGCCGCTTGCTGCCCGTGCCATCGATCAGCCAGGCGTCTGCAATCAACACATCACAGGGTTTCACGATCTGCGTTCCATCACGATCACTCCGCTTGCGATCAGTGCCTCGATGTCGCTGTCCGAGTAACCTGCCTGCATGAGTACCTCGCGGTTGTCGGCGCCGAAGCGCTTGGGCGCGCAACGTGCGCTTCCCGGTGTACGGCCGAACTTGATAGGCAAACCGACCCCACGATAGCCATCCTTTTCCACGACCATCTCGCGGTGCTGTGTATGGGCGTCAGTCAACACCTCAGCCACGTTGTTGGCGGGGCCTGCCGGCACACCGGCATCAAGCAACCGCCGACACAGCTCCTCGCCGTTCCATCGCGCGATCTGTGCGGCCAGCGCTTGTGTCAGCGTCCCGCGGTTTTGCACCCGATCGCCATTGCTCTTGAATCTCGGGTCCGCGGCAAGCTCGGCACAGCCGAGGATCTCGACTAACTTGCGAAATTGACTGTCATTGCCAACAGCCAGAAACACGGGCCGTGTCTTGCTGGCGTAAAGATCGTAGGGCGAAATATTGGGGTGCGCGTTGCCGCTGAGCGCCGGCAGTTTGCCGTTCATGAACCAGTTGGCCGCATGCGGGTGCAACAGGCTGATGCCAGTATCATACAACGTAGTTTCGATGAATTGCCCGCGTCCCGAACGCGCTCGTTCCACCAGCGCCATCGTGATGCCGATCACGGCGTGCAAACCGGCGACCATGTCCACCACAGGCGAACCCAGCCGCGTAGGCCCACACGCCGGCGTGCCGTTGATGCTGATCAGACCTGCCATCGCTTGGGCCACTGCATCGTAGCCGGGATAGCCGCCGAGCGGACCGTCGGCACCGAAACCCGATATGCGGCAGTGAATCAAACGCGGGTAACGCGGGCGCAACACCTCATCGTAGCCCATACCCCATTTTTCGAGCGTGCCGGTCTTGAAGTTCTCGATCAAGACATCCGCATGGTCAAGCAAACGAAAAACAACGTCGCGACCCGCGGGCTTGCGTAGATCGACAGCAATACAACGCTTGTTGCGATTAACGCCTTTAAAGTACGCGCTCGAGGCGATGCGTCCGGCACTATCCTTTTCGAAAGGCGGGCCCCACTCGCGGGTCTCGTCACCCATCGGCGGCTCGACCTTGATAACATCGGCACCGTGGTCGCCGAGCGTCTGCGTACAGTATGGGCCGCCAAGCACGCGGCTCAGGTCAACGACGCGGACACCAGCAAGGGCCCCGACAGGGTCTATCGTATTACTCATGTGTCACTCCGTGGATCATGTCTACGAACCCATCCCAAATGACCTGAAACGAGACGATGTGCGTTCAAAGCGTCGTCGGTGACGTGCGAAACAGGGATAGTGTAACGCGGCACCGCCGATTCGAGCGAAATCAGGGATGTGCAGCGAGATTAAGCGGTGGACGCACACCTGTCTCGGTGACAACCTACCGCCTTTGATCAAAACGGCGCCCGACTAACGCCGCAGCGATGTTGATCTTCTGAATATCGATGGTGCCGCCGGCGATACCCCAACCCCAGGCATCACGCATGCGTCGCTCCATCGGGTATTCTTTGGAATAGCCGTAGCCGCCCATGAGCTGCAACGCCGTGCTCGTGACCTCGCGCGCCATCTCATTCGCGTAACATTTCGCGATACTCGAGTCATTGATGCTCGGTAATCCGCCCTCGGCGTTTTGCGCGGCACGATAGATCAGCAGCCGCGCCGCTTCCACGCGCATGGCCATATCGGCAAGCTTGAGCTGCACTGCCTGGAACTCGACAATCGGCTTGCCAAACTGCTTGCGCTGCTGCACGTAATTGAGCACATCCTCTAGCGCACCGGCCGCTTGGGCCAGTGCCATCGTGGCATTGCCGCAGCGCTCCAGATCAAAGGCCTGCATGAGGCGCGTGAAACCGCCGGCTGCTACGATCAGGTTCTCCTTTGGCACCTGCACGTTGTCGAAGTAGATGTCCGCCGAGGGGATGCCACGAAACCCCATGAGCCGTTCCTGCTCACCGAAACTGAGACCCGCCGTGTCGCGTTCGACGTAGACGGCGCCGATGCCCTTGGCGCCCGACACATCGGCGAAACGGCAATAGACCACATAGCCGTCGGCATGTCCGCCACCCGAGCACCAGCGTTTGCTACCATTAATAAGGATATGGTCGTCGCGCACTTCCGCGCGGGTCTTAAGATCGGTCAATGCGGTACCTGCCTCAGGCTCTGACATCGCTACCGCCACCGTCAGCTCGCCTTTGCATACGCGCGGGATTACCCGTGCTCGCAACGGTTCACTGGCGAAATGCTCGATAGCGCGCACCGGACCGACACTCGACTCGAAGATTGGAAAAGCTACTGCCGAGGATACCTTGGCGAATTCCTCGAGCACGATTAACGCCTCCAGGTTACCGAGACCGAGGCCACTGTATGCCTTCGACACGTTGATACCGAGAAACCCCATGTCGGCATAGCGCCGTACCCACTCTCTCGGCAGCGGTCGCCCCTCTGCCTCGATCGTTTGCGCTACTGTAACGAGCTGTTCTCGCGCAAAACGTCGCGCTGTCTCTTGCAACGCGCGCTGCTCTTCTGTCAATGTGAAATCCATGCATCGCTCCTCGTCACCCGCACTCGCGCTAGCTTAACAGCTTGTTGGACGCCACCCTATCCGGCCGTACGAGGTCCATGGTAACTTGGGGCCATGGCCCGAACCGACCATGTCCATCGGCCACTGCAGTGCAATGAAACCCAGGACCAGAGCATTACCAAGCGCCGATGACCGCTAGCGACCCGAAGGGCTACACAAACCCGCAGCTGCTATGGACTCCCGCGCAACTACACGAACAGCTCGGAGATCCGAATCTGCGTATCATCGACGTACGACCGGGTGAGCACTTCGCCATGGGCCACATTCCCGGCGCTCGTCATTTCGATATCTACGGAATAAATACTTATGATACGGATGATGCGCCGCTCACTTCGTTTATCAAGATGTGGGCATTCCTGCTCGGGCGTCGTGGCGTTAGCTTCGAGAACACAATCGTCTTCTGCGGTGAGATCGCGGGCCAGACCTCGGCGCGAGGCTTCTGGTTCCTGGAGTACTTCGGCCACAAAGACACACATTTGCTGGACGGCGGCTATACGGCATGGGTACGTGCCGGACTGCCGGTCACACGTGACGCTGAAGTACCTAAGACCACGTCATTCAAGTATGGCCTGCGACACGAGCGCGTCGCTACCTACAAGGACGTGCTCGCCGCCATAGACGATTCAGACAAGTGCATTCTCGACACGCGCTCAAAGAAGGAGTTTCTTGGCACGGACAGGCGTGCGGCGCGCGGCGGTGCGGTGCCGAGCGCAGTGCACCAGGAGTGGCTTGCTCACTTGACACCGGAAGGGGAGATAAAATCGGCTGTACAGCTGCGCACTCAGTTCGAAGTGCTCGGCATCACGCCCGATAAAGAAATCATCCCTTATTGCAACACCGGCTATCGCTCCGCGCACGCCTATTTTGTGCTGCGCCTGTTGGGTTATCCACGTGTGCGCAATTATGTGGGTTCGTGGCAGGAGTGGGGCAATCGCGCGGAGTTACCGGTAGTCGTTCCACAACAATAGATCAGACGTTCGTTTTCCAATTATGGTAGAAGACAAGACTGCATCTGCGCTCGAGGGCATACGCGTACTCGACATCGCCACCTTCATCGCCTCGCCCTTCTGCGCAACACTACTCGCGGAGTTCGGTGCGGACGTGATCAAAATCGAGCTCCCGCGAACGGGCGACCCCGTGCGCAGCATGGGCTCCGCGAGCGAGTGCGACGAAAAGCTTATCTGGCTGAGCGAAGCGCGCAACAAGCGTTGCATCACGCTCGACCTGCGCAAAGCCGAGGGCGCGGAGCTGTTCAAGCAGCTCGTCGCCAGATCGGACGTGGTGTGCGAGAACTTCCAGCCGGGTACGCTTGAGAAATGGGGCTTGGGTTATGACATCTTGCGGCAAGTTAACCCAAAGCTGGTTATGCTCAGGGTATCCGGCTACGGCCAAACTGGTCCTTATAAGAATCGCCCGGGCTTTGGCCGCATCGCCAATGCCTTCGGTGGCATCTCCTTCCTCGCCGGCTATCCGGACCGCGCCCCCGTCACCCCGGGCTCGGCGACCCTGCCGGACTATTTAGCGGGATTGTTCGGTGCTTTCGGTGTGCTCATGGCATTGCGCCACCGTGACCGTACCGGTGAGGGTCAGATGATTGATATCGGCCTGTACGAAACCATCTTTCGTATCCTCGATGAGCTCGCACCTGCTTACGACAAACATGGCTATGTGCGCCAACGCATGGGGCCAGGCACGGTGAACGTGGTGCCACACAGTCATTATCCGACACGCGATGGACGTTGGATCGCCATCGCCTGCACCAGCGACAAGATCTTCGAACGCTTGGCGACACTGATGGGTTGTCCCGAAGTCGCGGGTGACGGTAAGTATGGCGCCTTCCCGCAGCGCGAGGCGCAACGTGAGGCAGTCGATCAGATGGTCGCGGACTGGACCTGTCAACACGACCGCGATGAGCTGCTCAAGCTCTGCGAGCAGGGACAAGTTCCTTGCGGCCCGGTATGCTCGATCGATGAAATCTTCGAAGATCCGCAGTACCGCGCGCGCCAGAACATCTTGCACATGAAGGACGAGCGGATCGGCGAGCTCGCGATTCCCAACGTGGTGCCGCGGCTTACAAGCACGCCGGGGAAAGTGAAATGGTTAGGCCGCAGTCTCGGCGAACACAACAAGGAAATTTACCGCGACTTGCTTGGACTCAGTGAGCGGCGTATTAATGAGTTGACGGAAAAGGGCGTCATATAGCTTACCTTTGGTCACCTTTGAGGGGAGGTCAATGGAATTGTTACGTACATTCATGTTTGCCCCGGGTAACCATCCGCGAAAGGTCGAGAAGGTATTCGGCCTGGGCGCCGATGCCGTGATCCTCGATCTGGAAGACGCGGTTGCGGTGAACGAGAAGATCGGTGCCCGCCAGGCCGTGGTCGAAGCGATGAAGAAACCGAGACGATGCAAGGGCTACGTGCGCATCAACGCCAGTGACACGCCATTTTGCTATGGCGACCTGCTAAGCGTGGTCGGTGATTGGCTCGACGGACTGGTGTTGCCGAAGATCGAAAGTGCCGCGCAGCTGTTGACGATCGAATGGCTGGTGACACAGCTTGAGCGTGAACGCGGTCTGACGGCGGGTCATATCGACCTGATGCCGATCATCGAAACGGGCAAAGGCCACGCGGCGGTGCGCGAGATTGCCGGCGCTGGTTCGCGCGTGCGCCGCTTGTCCTTCGGTGCCGCGGATTACACACGCGACATGGGTATGCGCTGGACCATGGAAGAAAACGAGCTGATGCCGGTACGCTCGGAGATTGTGCTCGCCTCGCGCATCGCCGGCCTAGAGCCTCCCATCGATACCGTATTTGTTCATATCGGCAAGCATGGCGATGCCTTGAGGCGTACCACCCAGCTTGCGCGCGATCTCGGCTTTCAGGGAAAGTTGTGCATTCACCCAGAGCAGGTAGCTCCGATCAACGAAATCTTCACCCCTAGCGAGGCGGAGATCGCTCACGCCACGAAGATCGTCGAGGCTTTCAAAGCGGCGGAAGCGAGCGGGTCGGCTTCGATTCAGGTAGAGGGACACTTCGTCGATTACCCGGTGGTCGAACAGGCAAGACGGGTGCTTGCCATCACCGAGCAGCTTCGCGCAGGCAAACAAGATCGGTAACGCAATCATGGACTTTAGCCTGAGCGCAGAACAGGAGATGTTTCGTGACTCGGTGCGCGGCTTCGCCGAACGCCACCTGCGTGACGGCGCCGTCGCACGCGCCAATGCTGATACCTATCCTGCCGATATCGCCCGGCTCATGGCGCAGCAAGGCCTACTCGGCATCACCATCCCCGAGCAAGACGGCGGGCAGGGCGGCACATTGATGGATGCGGTCATTGCCATCGAAACGATCGCGCTGGTGTGCCCGCGCAGTGCCGACGCGATCCAGGCCGGTAACTTCGGACCGGTGCGGGTGCTGGCGGCCTATGGCTCAACAGATCAGAAAAAACGTTACTTATCCAAGTTGCTTGCCGCTGAGGCATTGATAGCGGTCGCTATGACGGAACCGGAAGCGGGCTCCGCCGTTACCGATCTAACGACGAGCGCAACGCCTGATGGTGATGGTTTTCTTATCAACGGCGGTAAGGTGTTCACCTCACTCAGCAGGTACGCCGATCTTTTCCTCGTCTACGTGCGCTTCGGCCCAGGTGTGGATGGCATCGGTTCGGTCTTGATCGAGCGCGGTGCTGAGGGGTTCTCCATCGGGCAACCGGTACGCTTTCTCTCAGGTGAGCAGTGGGCACAACTTTACTTCGATAATGTCTATGTCGGTCCCAAGAACGTGCTGCTCGGTAAAGGTGGCTTCAAGAAACAAATTGAAGGCTTCAATGTCGAGCGTATCGGCAACAGCGCACGCGCGCTTGCACTTGGACAACATGCGTTCAATTTGGCGCGCGAGCATGCGATAACACGCCGACAATTTGGCCGGCCGTTGTGCGAGTTTCAAGGGCTGCAATGGAAATTCGCTGACATGAAGATGCAGCTCGATGCCGCCCGCTTGCTGCTTTATCGCGCAGCCAACAACGCCGACAAGGGATTTCCCTCTGCACAGGAAACGGCTATCGCCAAGGCCTACTGCAATCGCGCCGGGTTCGAGGCGGCGAGTGAGGCGTTGCAAATCATGGGTGGCACCGGTTACAGCGAAGGCACGTTGGTCGAGTACTGCTTCCGTCGCACCCGTGGCTGGATGATCGCCGGCGGCTCAATCGAGATCATGAAGAACCGCATCGCCGAAGGTATTTTCGAACGCCACTTCTCGCAGCGCCCACCGCGTCCCGCGGGGACCAACTAGATATCGATGTCTACCAGTCGCCTTGCGGCCGCCCTGCTCACACCGAGGACCATCGCGTTAGTAGGCGCGTCTGGCGACGCAAAGAAAGATACCTCGCGACCACAACGCTTTCTGCACAAGCACGGTTTCGCTGGTCGCGTCATTCCGATCAACCCGAACCGCACCGAGGTGTTGGGCGAACGCGCCTATCCCAGTTTGCTGGCGGCTCCTGGCCCGATTGATCATGCCTTCGTTATGGTTCCAGCGAAGTCGGTATGCGATGTGATCGCGCAGTGCAGTCAAGCGAAGGTTCCAGTCGCGACGATCTATAGTGACGGCTTCGCGGAGTCCGGAGAGGAGGGCCGTGAGCTACAACGCCGGCTAGTCGACACTGCCCACGCCGGCGGCGTCAGACTGGTCGGTCCCAACAGCATGGGCATTATCAACACCGAACCGGTGATGCCTTTGGCCGTTGCCGCGGTACTTGATCATGCCAAGATCGAGGCGGGCTCACTTGCTGTCATCTCGCAAAGCGGCACCATGCTCGGCGCGCTGCTTTCGCGCGGTCAGGCGCGCGGTATGGGCTTTTCCAGGCTGATCTCGGTCGGCAACGAGGCGGATCTCACGGTCGGTGAGATCGCCGACCTGCTGATTGACGATCCGGCATCCACGACGATCCTGCTTTTTCTCGAGACGTTGCGCGAACCGGACAAGCTCGCGGCGATGGCGCGACGGGCATACGCAGCGAACAAACCGGTAATTGCTTACAAGCTCGGTCGGTCAGCAGTTGGCCGTGAACTTGCGCGCTCCCACTCCGGCGCCATGACCGGTCCACAAGAAAGCGTAAGTGCCTTCTTCCAGCATCACGGAATTCTGCGCGTCGACATGCTCGAGACGTTACTCGAGATGCCAGCTCTGGTAAGCGACCATAAACCGGCGGGTGGACGCCGTGTCGCCGTACTGACGACCACGGGTGGCGGCGCCGGTATGGTGGTGGATCAACTCGGCGCACGCGGTATAGAGCTGATATCGGCACCGGCCAAGGTTGTAGCTCGACTCAAAGATATGCGCTTGAGCGTCAACACGCGCGCGCCATTGGTCGACTTGACTATGGCTGGCACGAGAAAGGGCGTCTACGGTCCTGTGCTCAATCAACTATTGGCATCCCCCGAGTGCGACGCAGTGGTCGCGGTGGTCGGCTCATCCGGCCAATACCATCCCGAGCTCGCCGTTGAACCCATCGTCTCAGCCGAACGCGGGAACAAACCTTTGGCAGCCTTCATCGTCCCACAGGCGGATAAGTCACTCGCGCTGCTGGCGAAGGCCGGCGTCGCCGCGTTTCGGACGCCGGAGGCCTGTGCCGACGCGGTGCGCGCCTATCTCGATTGGTCGCCACCGGTAACGCCCGAAGCAGTAATGAGCGGTGAGCTGAGCGCAGTTGATACCGCTCTTGCCGCGACGGAAGGATCGGTACTCACGGAGATCGAGGCGCGTGCGGTGTTTCATGCGCTCGGCATCGCCCAGGCACCTGCCCACATGCTGGACGATACCGAGATGATTTCACATATCGGCTATCCAGTCGCCGCCAAGATCGTATCGCCCGATATCCCGCACAAGACCGAAGCTGGCGCTCTAGTGCTTGGTATCTCAGATGATTCAGCTCTGCGACAGAGTTGTCGCGAGCTTGTGCACAAAATCAAACGCACCTGCCCGACGGCAAAGATTGCTGGCATCCTCGTGCAACGCATGCAAAGCGGGCTTGCCGAGACCATCATCGGCTACAAACATGATTCCGAAACCGGACCGATCATCATACTCGGCATGGGTGGTCAGCTCACGGAAATCTATCGTGATTTCGCTGTGCGGTTGGCACCGGTCAGTCGAGAAACGGCGTTGGCGATGATCGCGGAAGTGCGTGGCCTCGCGGTGATCCGCGGCTACCGAAACCTACCCCCGGGTGACTGCGAAGCGCTGGCGGCGGCCGTCTGTGCATTGTCCAAGCTAGCGCGCGTTAGCTCGCGGACCGTG
>QKEI01000165.1 GCA_003251795.1 Candidatus Muproteobacteria bacterium | reverse complement strand
CGTTCTCCATGTGGGCCTTCTCCAACAACAGTCCTAAGCCGTTCGCACCGCAGCAGGTGTGGGCGTCTTCCTTCGGCATCGGTTTGATCCTGTTCTTCTTTACCGCAATGCAGGGTTTGGGTGGCCACCTTCTAGGTGCCGACCTGAAGTTCATGGCGGCTTATCCGGACATGGTGAACCCGGTGTTACAGGGTGCCGATTTCCTCAATGGTAAGGACCTCATGGAGTCGGCCGGCAAGCAAGGCATGTTGGTGCCGCAGCTGATCAAACTGATGGAGTTCAACGCTGCCTGGATGGTCGGACTGCTTGCGGTGTGTGCGCTCGCGGCCATGCAATCGACGGGCGCTGCTTACATGTCGACCGCCGGTGGTATGCTCATGCGTGATCTGCTCAAGCGCTATGTCCTGCCCGGTGCGAGCCATGGCCAGCAGAAGCTTTGGGGTCGCGTTGGCGTCGGCTTGATCGTGCTGGCGGCGCTGGTGGTTGCCACTTACTCTGCGGATGCGCTGGTGCTGCTGGGCGGTCTGGCTGTGGCGTTTGGTTTCCAGATGTGGCCACCGCTAATGGCCGTGTGCTACTTCCCCTGGTTCACCCGACAGGGTATCACTTGGGGCTTGGCGGCCGGCATCGTTGTGGTGATCCTAACCGAGACCTTCGGCCAGACTATCGCCGGTTGGTTTGGAATGAGCTTACCGTGGGGCCGCTGGCCTTGGACGATCCATTCCGCAGGCTGGGGTATTATCTTCAACCTGGGTATCGCCATCATCGTTTCGGCCGTGACGCAGGATGCCAAAGAAACGCAGCATCGCATGCAATACCATAAATTCCTGCAAGAGCATGCCTCGCTGGCGCCGGAGAAACGTGGGCTGGTGCCGACGGCGTGGATCATTGTATTGGTATGGTTCTTCTTTGCCATCGGTCCCGGCTGCGTCATCGGTAACACCATCTTCGGCAATCCGAACGACTATAATACGTGGACTTTCGGTATGCCGTCGAGTGTTCATGATGTGGTTCCTGGCGTACAAGATGAATATGTCCACCGTGCCCGATCGGGAAGTGGTGGCGCTGCAGGAGGACATCGGCGACATCCGTCTAGACGTCGACAAGCCTTAAAGCTGTTGTTCTCGAGAAGGGAGGGGCCTGGCCCCTCCCTTCTTTTTGCTTCGATCCCTATCTGACCGCGAGCTGCTGTCGTTGGCCATTAGCGCGTGTAGAATGGGCCAACAGCAAAGGTGTACCGTTATGGCTTCTTTCACGCTCTGGGTGTTGGTCCTTGCCGCGCTGCTGTTTTTGCCAGTAAGCAAACTCATCTGGGTGCTGAGCGTACGGCGTTTACAAAAAAAAACGGGACGCGAGCTCTCCGATGAGGAGCTTCAGGGGCAGCTCAAGCGTGCCCGCGTGATCGCTGTGTTCCTGACACTCATATTTTCGTACCTATTTAACGCCAACCTTCCACACAATGGATGATCGGCTCTACAGATTCTTGAAATTTACGGCGATCGCAATGACGATCGCGTGGGTCGGTTGGTCGATCTATGACAGCTTCCTAACAGGCAGGACCCCGGGGGAGATGTCGTATCACGCGGCCAACAAGTTCTTCGAGGATGGCGATTATGCACGCGCGCTGGAAGAGTATGATGCGGCGCTGCGTGAAGAACCGCAGAATATCCATGCCCTGCGAGGGCGGGCACGTAGCCTCATGCAACTCGGCCGTGACAGTGAGGCGCTCGCGGTTTTTGACGAGGCTATTGCCCGAGAACCTGACTTTGGCGCCACGTATGCCAACCGCGGCATCCTCTACGATCGCATGGGCAAATACCCGCAGGCGATTGCCGATTACGAGAAGGCGCTGCAGCTCGATCGCGAGCTGGCAGACGGTCCGAACTGGCTAACGCGCTTTCTACGTCTGCAGCCCGATAAGCCACCGACGATCGATGAGCGGGCACGCTACTTGCGGGCGGAGCTGGCGAAGCCGGAGTCGGAGCGCGTACTGCGTAAGCCAGATGACGACAATAAGCAAAGGCCTTACAAGATGTAACTTGCGAACCCTAGACGAGCTTCAATATATCCACGAGCAGAACCCGCAAGAAAAACACCAGCGCGATACAACCGAACAATAGGTGCCCTGTGTCGGATTCGCCATCTTCATCACGGTAAGTAAGTCCGTGGTAGGCGATAACGCCGGTTATAAGCAAGAAGACGTAATCGATCACCTCGCTGCCCGAAATAGGTTCACGTTAGATCGATTATATCCATACTGTACTGTGTACGGGAGCGCTTACTTGATAGGTGCCGGTCAGTAGCAGGGTGGAAACATGCAGCGGCGTGCGATCTCCACCGTGAAGTGAGCAAGAAGGATCAGCGAGGTCAGTGCGGCGACCAGGTAGATGCCGTAGCGGATACCTTTGGCAACCATGCGCCCGTCCGCCGGCTCCGGTTCGACCCCGAACTCGCGCGCATTCAAACGCCCCTCTTCTTTGAGGCGCAACGCCATGCGAGTGAATTGGCGCACCCAATGCGGCACGACATCATCAAACATGTATTTCACAAAGAACGGTTCGATGTTGGCGTCCGTACACTGGTTGCCGTGCCACCAGGCATAGGCCAGGTGAAAGACATCGAACTCATGAATATCGAGCTCGGCGGCCACATCGAGGACTTCTTCTATATCGACCGGGATATCTTCGTCGAAATACTTCTTGCGCTCGTATTTTCGAAGTTTCTCGAGAGAGAATTTTTTCACGGCCCCTGGCCCCCCTGCGCTGGTCCAGCGCGTCAACCGGCCCTCTCCGACAGTATACGGCGCGTTTTCGTATCCGACAGTGCCCGGTAGCATTTGTTAGAGCGCAGCCGCAGCGCCAGGTTCTCCGGTGACCGTCGCTCGGTTACGGAAGGTGTTGCAGTTATGTTACGATGCGTAACGTCTGTTCCGGGCGCGAGGTGTCATGTAGCAATAAGCTACTGACATCACTAATGTTTTTCCAGCGTTCGGGGGGCGTGGAAATTGCATGGAACATCGTGGCCACACGCCGGTCAGCGATGACTTCGAAATGCGCCATCGTTAAAGTTGTGGGTACTGGCATGACTAGTTGGTCAAATGCTGTTATTACGAACCCGTTGTGCAGATGGTTGGTATGGTTGGGGTTCGCCATCCTGTTTTACACAGCAGGTGAGGCGTTCACCATGTGGTTGCTGGAACCGGAACACATCCACGGCGGTTTGCAATGGTTGTGGATAGCGCTTTTTCCGGTGTTGTTACCGGCCTTCTTCATTGTCAATCGCCGTTTCGGGTGCACCAGCGGGTCTTGTGCAGGCGCGAATAGCCGAATTCCCGGCAGCGGCTTCCCGGGGCATTGATGGGCGCTCAACGATACTAGAGGTAATCACAACAACACGTGAACACCTGTTGCCGATGCAGGCGGAACCACGAGTCAGCTAAGGAGGATGCCTAATGTCTAACGAGAAAGTCTACGACGTCCCGAAGGACTTCGCTGCTAAGGCGTATATCCACGATGATCAATACGAAGAGATGTACGCCCGTTCTGTTTCCGATCCCGACGGATTTTGGGCAGAACAAGCGGAAAAGTACGTAACCTGGTACAAAAAATGGGATAAGGTCCAAGATTGGTCTTTCAAGGAAGACCATGTGCATATCCGCTGGTTCGAGGGTGGCAAGC
>QKEI01000100.1 GCA_003251795.1 Candidatus Muproteobacteria bacterium | reverse complement strand
GATCGGTGCCGCTCATGGCGGCATAGGGCCGCGGTCCGCCGCGTTTTTTCGGGAATAGTCGCATGTCCGTGGTAATTGAGGCGCGCAAACAGCTGGTGTCGGTATTCGGATTCTCCGAATCCGAGCGGCGAGCACTAAAGAGCATGTTCAATTTGGCCGGTGTGCACGCTTCCGGCTACAGCTTGATAAACCCCGAAGAAAGGATCACCGCAGACATAGCGTTGGTGGATGCTGACGATCCTGAGGCGATGGACGCGTGGCAACGCGACCGTCACTCACACGCCAACCGTACCCCCGCAGTAATGGTCACGAAAGCGGCCGGTGCGACCGTCGAAGAGCACCGTTGCATTAGTCGGCCACTTACTATGAAGAAGGTCCTTGGTGCGTTGGAGGGGATCAGCGCGCAAGCGAAGCCGCAGGGCTCCTCAGAGCAGACTGAGGTCTCTGTAGCGCGTACACGGGCGCAGGCTGACAGATATTCTGCCCTGATCGTGGACGATAGCCTTTCGGTGAGACGATTCATGGAAAGCAAACTCGGAACGCTTGGTGTAGCGGTAGACGTCGAGTTCGCCGCTACCGGCGAGCAGGCGCTAGCGCTTTCTGAGGAAAGGCATTACGACATTGTCTTTCTGGATGTGATGCTTCCCGGTATTGACGGTTATCGCGTCTGCAAGGCGTTGAAGTCCTCAAAGGCTGCAGGACGTTCTCGTGTCGTAATGTTGACCAGCAAGAAGTCGCCCTTCGACAGAGTCAAGGGATCGATGGCGGGTTGCGACGCGTACCTGACCAAGCCACCGGATGCGCAGCGCCTGGATTCCATTATTCAGAAGTATTTATTGAAGGATTGAAGGCATGCCCGTTGTGAAGGGACAAGTTAGTTTTGGAGGAAGCTACATGGCAATCAAGAAGGTATTGGTAGTCGATGATTCGACCGCAGACTTGGTGAATCTACAGAAGATCATTTCCGACGCGGGCTACCTGGTTATGACCGCCACATCGGGCCAAGAAGCAATCAAGAAGGCCCAAGCCGAGTCCCCCGATATCATTTTCATGGATATTGTCATGGACCGGATGGACGGCTATCAGGCGTGCCGCGAGCTCAACCAGAGCACGAAAACCAGGGACATCCCTGTGGTTTTCGTCACCAGCAAGAATCAGAAGGCGGACCGTATGTGGGCCGAAATGCAGGGCGGTAAGGCATTGGTCAGCAAACCGTACACGGCGGATCAGATTCTCGAGCAAATCAGTCGTTTTCAATGACTTCCAACAAGCCATTCCCGTCGCAATCGCGGCTAGTCGGCACTGGCGGTAGGCGGGGGCCAGACTATGATTGTCATAATAGGGGGGTTGCAGCATGGGCGATGAGCCGAGCCACGCGGCGGTGACGGACGGGCGTGGCATGCAGGACACCGGTCGGGTCGAAGGGGAGGCTACCGACCGGGAGCCGGCGGCGGCGTTGGCCAGGCACGCATTCTCGGTAGGTGGGATCAACTTGCTGGTTAGCGAAGGAACGCTGTGTGAGGTCATGGAGGTGCCGCCGATCGCACGGGTACCCCATACGGCGCCTTGGCTGCTGGGCCTTTTCAATCTGCGCGGGGAGGTCGTACCCGCTTTCGATCTCGCGCGGCTACTCGGCTTACGTGGCACTAGGCAGCCGCACACCAAGCTTCTCGTAATTGGGCGCGGCGCAGCTGCGGCAGGGGTGTTGGTGGATGAACTACCGATGCTGCAGCGTTTTACACCCGACGAGCGCGCCACGCAACATTCAAAGCCGCCATCAGCATTGGAACCCAGCGTCACGGAGTGCTTCGCTCGTGACGGTAAGGAATGGTTCGAGTTTTCACACGAGCGATTTTTCAAGTCGATCGCGGCCGACGTACCGCTGAGATAGTCGCGATCGTGGGTGTTATATCGGCCTTACTTGGTTCGGATTGAAGGAAGGGTGAACTATGAACATGCGATTCATCACACTAGCGGTGTTGGCGGCGTTTACTGTTCCCGCGATGGCGCAAAAGGTAGAGATTCCACCTGAGGAGCTGCAGGAGATACTCAAGGTAAAAGTTCGCGCTGTGCAAAGGCTGGCGGCCAACAAGGTCGTCATTGATGGAGTCAAACAACAGAACGCTAAACGAATGCCGCTGGACGAGATCAAGCGGCTCGATAAGGAATGGACGTCCACGAAAGAGCTCACGCCTTTTAAGAAGTCCCTGCAGACAAACCCATCGGGTGTCTATCTGAAGAAACACGTGACGCGCAACCCGACTTACGGAGAGGCATTTCTTACGGACAATCAAGGCGCCAACGTAGCGGCGTACCCTGCCACCAGCGACTACTGGCAGGGAGACGAGGAAAAGTGGACCGCTTCCTTTAATAAGGGTCACGGCAAGATATTCGTCGGGCCAGTAAAGTACGACGACAGCTCAAAGACCCACCAGGCGCAGATCTCGGTGCCGGTGATGGACGGGAGCCAGACTATTGGTGTGCTCGTAGTCGGTGTAAAGCTCGACTATATCGCCTGGAAGCAGGGTCGCACCGCAAGAAAATACTGACGCGCAGCATCGCAACGAGGGCTGGGCGGTGCGTTCGTGGGCCGGGTGCACCCACGGGCGCACTGTTGGTTTGGGGGGTAGAGAAGCGGAGACGATACCATGACACTGAGAATGAAAATGTTGCTGGGCTCAGCGCTGCTCGCGGTGATACCGGTCATCGTCACAGCCGTGCTGATTACCGCTATCGCGAATGCCATCGGCCAGGAATCAGTGGAAATACAGGCAAAGGAGCAGCTGGAATCGGTGCGCGATGCAAAAAAACAGCAGATCGAAACATATTTCGGGATTCTACGGTTGCAGGCGCAAAGCTATGCGACCGACCCAACAATCGTCAGAGCTTTGAAGGACTTCCGCTTGGCGTTTACCGATTTTCTCGAGCAGGCATCCGCCGACCAGACATCCATCGATGCCGCGCTCGCGCAATACCGCGCCGCTTTACGCGACTATTACGAGGATGATTTCGCCCACGAGTATAACCTTCGTAGCGCGAGCAAGGCGCCGCCAATGCTGCCCTACACTGAGAAGCTGAACGAAAACGCGGTTGCACTGCAGTACTACTACATTGCACTGAACGACAACCCTCCCGGTTACAAGGATGAAATGGTCGCTGCCGAGGACGAGTCGGATTACACCAAGGCGCACGCCAAGTATCACCCTTACCTGCGCGAACTGGTCGTAAAGTTCGGATTTCACGATATCTACTTGGTAGATACCGCTTCGGGAGAAGTGCTCTATTCGGCTTCGAAGAAGATCGATCTCGGCACGTCGTTGATCGACGGTCCTTTTGCTGATACCGCGCTCGCGCGAGCTTTCACCAGCGCCAACCAGGCGAGTGAGCCAGGTTTTATCGCACTCGAGGATTTTGCCCCGTACCTGCCGCTTTATCACAGCTACGCCGGATTTCTTGCTGCGCCGGTGTTTGATGGAGACCAGAAGCTGGGAGTGCTGGTGTTCCAGCTGCCGGTTGATCGGATCAATGACATCATGACGAACGAGGGCTCATGGGAGTTCGCAGGCTTGGGCGAAACCGGCGAAACCTACCTCATCGGTGCGGACTTCAAGGTACGCAACGATCGTCGTGGATTGCTGCAGAACAAGAAGGACTACCTGGCGGCGCTGAAGAAAACCGGTGCCAAGCCGGCTCTACTGGAAGCGATCGATAAGAAACAAACTAGTATCGGTTTGCACGAGGTTCATAGCGATAGCGCGAAAGCCGCCATCCGCGGCGTTTATGGTGTGGACTTGATCAAGGATGCTCGCGGCCAGCAGGTGCTTTCCGCCTATGGCCCGCTGGAGATCGAGGGACTGAAATGGGGCATCCTGGCGGAAATGGACGCCGACGAGGCATTTGCGCCGGTGCAGCGGTTGACGACCGGAATTGTCAAGGGTGCGATTCCGGCGGCGGTCGGCATTCTGGCGCTCGGGCTGCTGGTCGGGTGGCTATTCGTCGGCGGTATTGCCCGACCGATTGAAACAGTCGAGGAGATCGGCCGCGGCAATTTCACTGCCCGTGCGCAAATCAAGACCGGCGACGAGCTTGAGGCGTTCGGCAACGCGTTCAATCATCTCTTAGACGAACGGCTCACGCAGCTCGAGAACGCCGAGCGCGAGAACGAGCAGCTTAATAACTCCGTAATTGAGTTGCTCAAGACAACGGCCAAGCTCAGCCAACGCGATCTCTCGGTGAAGGTCCCCGTTACCCAGGATGTTACAGGACCCGTGGCCGACGCCATAAATCTCATGGCGTCCGAGACCGCTAAGGTACTTTCCGACGTGCGACGCATCGCCGAACAGGTCGAGAAAGCCTCTGATAAGGTGAGACGTCAGGGTGGCATTGTTTCTAGTGTGGCATCGACCGAGCGGAAAGAGGTTGACGGCGCTATAACGGAGCTGGCAATGGCCGCACAAACAATGGCCCGCATCGCCGAGACCGCCCAGGCCTGTAACACGATCGCCGAGCGCGCTATGCAGACCACGCAAAAGGCGTTGGAAACTGTGACGACCACTGTCGATGGAATGAACAACATCCGTGAGACCATACACGAGACGGAAAAACGCATTAAACGACTGGGTCAACGCTCGCAGGAAATTAATGTCACCGTCGATATCATCAATAACATCGCGGAACGCACCCATGTGCTGGCATTAAACGCAGCCATGCAGGCTGCCGCCGCGGGCGAGGCTGGTCGCGGCTTTGCCGTAGTGGCCGAGGAAGTCCAGCGATTGGCAGAGAGCTCGCGTAATGCGACCTCGCAGATATCGACACTGGTGAAGAACATCCAGGTGGATACCGCGGATACCATGGCCACCATGAATCGTACTATCAGTCAGGTGGTGCAAGGATCCGAGCTCGCAGAGCGCGCCGGTTCGCAAATGAAAGAAACACAGCAAACGACCTCTCAGTTGGTGCAAGCGGTCGGCGAAATCGCGAGTAGCTCAACGCAGCAGGCGCGGGTAAGCACGGAGCTGCGTGAGCGCGGCAACAAGATTCACCGCAGCACGCTCGAAACCAGCAAGGAGCTGGAGGAGCAGACTGTGCAGACAAATCAACTTGTGCAGTACGCAAAGCAGCTGCTGGAAGCGGTGCGTTTGTTCAAGCTGTCTTCCGGGCCAGCCGAGGAGGCCGCCAAGGAAGGCGAGCGCAGAATTGCTTGACCGCGAAGATGTAGAGAGCCTGCGCGAGGAGATCGCAGACGGCCTCGCCACGTTGGCGGACGCTCTCGCGGTGCTCCGGGAGGCGGATCCCACAAGCAGTGAGTACGGCGAGGCACTGCAGGTCTACGGTGCGCACCTCAAGAACATCACCACGGGGGCTAGTCTCGTTGGCCTCGTTGCGCTCGGGGAGGCCAGTGCTAATGTTGAGCACAACCTCCACGAGCTAGCGACGGACGATACTACTCGCAGAACAGCGTTATGCGAGCTGCTGCAACAGTGGCCACAGCTGTGTCTCTCCTATCTCAAAGCGCCCGAAGACCCGAAAGCGGGCGAGCAAATTCTCGCTTTATTAGCCAGTTCTCATTGGGCGACGCCGCTTGACCCCGAAGGTAGAGGGTACTTGGCACGGCTGTTTACTCAGGTTTGTGAAGATGCTGCTGAGGACCGACTAGTCGATATCCCACTCGAGGTGGATTCGGAAACGAGCGCGACCGTCCGGACCCTTGATGACGACGTAAGCGAGGAACCCCCATTAATAGAGGCTGATGGTTTAGCCGCCGATGATGGGGTGGATGCAACTGCGGATCTTGCCCCTGTCGAAGCTGACCCGGTAGCGCAGCTCGGTGATGGCGACGATGTCGCTAAGGCAGAGCTTTCTGGCGAGAGCGCTGCAACGACAGCTGATAACGCTGAGCAAGCGTTTGTCCATGTCAACAAGGGCCTCAAGGCGAGCGAAACGACCGATCGCACCGACGACGAGATCGGCATGACCGACGATGATGAGATTGAAAACGCCGAGGCTACGACGCAAGCACAGGCGGAGTCGGATCTTGTCGACATCGGTGCATTGAAGGCGGTAGTGGATGACAGTTCCGCTAGTGTAGCTGTAGATAACGCCACATCGGGCCAGAATAGTGGCGCTATTGATGCGGCAACCCCTGAACGGGACATCGGCGGTAGTGGTAGCGAGGCGGCTGATAAAGGTATAAGCGAGCTTTTATTGGCGCTACGCGGCGAACTTGTCGAAGCACAAAGCGAGCTGGCTGATGCTCTTGAGGTATTGGTGTCGAGCGAGAGCGATGATCCGACTTTGCTGGAAGCAGTTGAGCGCTACGAGGTGATTGTCGAACGCTTATGGTCGACTTGCGATCTCGTGGGTCTGACGGGCTTGCAGGAGATCTGTACTTTCATCACCAGTAACCTGCTCGAGCTTGCGGGACAGGACCGACAGAAACGCGCATCCCGGCGTGACCTGTTGGCCAATTGGCCGCAACTTGTGTTGGTCTATCTGCAGAACACCTCCGATGATGCGTCTTGCAAAGCACTGATCACTCAATTGCAGGACGTGCACTGGCCTTCGCCACTGTCGGATATTGCTGCGAAAGAGATGCTGCGCGCCTTGGTCGAGCAACCGAGCGCCATCGAGGAGCTCGAAGATAAGGAAGAACGACCTGGCCATGCGCGGCCCGAGGATGTCGCGTTGCAAGTCCCGGAAGATGTCAGCCAGGAAGTGTTAGAGGCATTCTTGCACGAAGCACCGCTGCAAGCGGCAGGGTTTTCTCAGGTTATGCAGAAGCTCTACGAGGGTCGCTGCACACCGGATGATATCAAGCACGCACAGCGTCTCGCCCATACCCTCAAGGGTTCCGCTCATCTCACCGGCATACAGGGTGTTGCGACGCTAACGCACCACGTCGAAGACATTCTAGAATTCCTTGCTGCGTATAGCGTATCCCCGCCGCAGCCCCTAATCGATGCTCTGGTCGAAGCTGGCGACTGTGTCGAGGCCATGATCGACGCCGTTACCCAAAGCGTACCGGCACCTGTCAACGCGGTGGCCGTTCTCCAGAAAGTGCTCGACTGGGCGAATCGAATCGATCAGGGAGCCGTACGCGCAGATGATATCGCCACGCTGCAGCCTCCGGGGCAAGCGCCAGCGACACAGGATCTGCTAACGCCTGAGGAGTCTGATCAAGAGTCACTGCCGACCGCTATAGAGACCGACAGCTCGGCCCCGCCGCAAGTCCTGCGAGTGCCTACTGGCACCGTCGATGAGCTCTTGCGCCTAGTCGGTGAGCTGTCGATGTCAATCAACCAAATACAGGATCGCTATCGGCGAACAGCGGAGCATGCGCGTGCCCTGCGTGAGCAGGACCAGTTGGTTCAAGAACGAACCTTTGAGCTCGAAGATCTGGTCGACATCCGTGGGGTTGGAGTGATGCAGCATAGGCTGCGACGTACGGGGACGCACGACGAAACGTTCGACCCCTTGGAGCTTAATGAATACAACGAACTTCACAGTACGACGCAGGGTGTGATCGAAGCAGCTGCCGATGCGCGGGAGTTGCGTACGGCCATCCAGGAGGATCTGGCAGAGCTGGACGATCTGCTGGTACGCCAGCAGCGACTGAACAAGGTGCTGCAACAGGCTGTCATGAGCACGCGCATGGTGCCCGTGAAGAATATCGTTAGTAGGCTGCATCGCGCCGTACGCCAGACAGCGCGAGCGACGAACAAGCAAGTACAATTGCAGATTACCGGTGAGGAAATTTTCATCGATGGCGAAGTGCTGCAAAAGCTGGGTGACCCACTGATGCATATTTTGCGCAACGCCGTTGATCACGGTATAGAGTCTGGCGACGACCGTCTGCGTCAGGGTAAGCCCGAGATAGGCAATATAGCATTACATTTTTCCCGCATGGGCAATACAATCATTGTCCGCTGTGTGGACGACGGGAGCGGTCTCGATTACGAACAGATTCGGCGCGTTGGAATAGAGCGAGGCTTGCTCGAGCCGGGTACCGAGCCCGATCGCAGCGAGCTAGTGCGTTTGCTGTATACACCGGGTTTCTCGACTTACTCGCTGGTGACCCAGACATCCGGGCGCGGAATCGGCCTGGACATCGTTTATACAGCGGTAATCGGCATGAAGGGCTCGCTCGAAATCGAGTCGCAAGAGGGTCGCGGTTGCGAGATTGTATTGCGATTGCCAGTATCGCTAATTACCGCGCACGTCTTGCTGGTGCAGATCAATGATGAGCTCTACGGGATTCCGACGACGAATCTGGAACAGATCCTGGCTTCAGGCATGGGGGAGCTACAGCACACGGAGGACGGGTTAATGCTACGGGTAGGCGAGCAAGCTTATCCGGCGATGTCGGTGGCGAATATGCTGAATGCATCCATGGATCCGGTTGATGATTTAGGCACAAAACCGGCGCTGTTGGTGCACGTGGATCAAGGTATCGTTGCGGTCACAGTGGATCGTGTCGTCGATGGGCGCGATCTAGTGATCAAAAACATGGGGCATTACGTGAAGAATATTACAGGCGTGCTTGGCGCTACAATTCTAGGCGATGGTGCCGTGGTGCCAGTACTCGATCTTGCAGAGATGTTGCGCACACCGGTCAAACAGCTGCCCACGACAGACGACGCGGCTGGGCTCGAGGTCTCCCAACCTGCCGATCAGCGCAAGCAGGTGCTTATTGTCGATGATTCGTTAAGTGCCCGGCGCTCGCTATCGCAACTGTTGACGGAGGCTGGCTATCGGCCATTGTTCGCAAAAGACGGGCTCGAGGCAGTCGATGTGCTTCGAGAAGTTCGCCCGGATCTGGCGTTGGTGGATCTAGAAATGCCCCGCATGAACGGGCTCGAGTTCACGGCGCACGTCAGGGCCAACAAAGAGACCGAGAGTTTACCGATAATCGTAATTACTTCACGTTCCACCGAGAAGCACAAGAAGCAAGCAACGCTCGCCGGTGCCAACGCATATATCACCAAACCGTTCCAGGAAAACAAGCTGCTCGATCTGATAGAGGCAACCGTCGGTACGGCCTGACACCGCTTGTTCGGGCAGCACGTTCTCGACTAGCGCCAAGACGCCAGTATCGCCTCAACCTCGACCAGCGATCGGATTTCGGCATCGGCGCGCCAAGAATATGTCCAGCTTGCACCTTGGCGGTTGATCCAGATGGTACGGAATCCGCTCGCCATGGCGCCGGCGATATCGGTCTGTGGTTCGTCTCCCACATGTACCGTTTCTTCAGGTTCGACCCCAGCGAGTGCACAGATCCTTATGAACATCTCAGTCTGCGGTTTGGCAACTCCTGCTTCTATAGCCGACAGCGAGTGGTGAAACAAGTGATCAATGCCAATCTCGACAAGGTTAGCGTTGCCATTGGTGAGCGAGCATAGCTTATAGCAAGTGCGCAAACGTTGAAGCGCTGGCATAACGTCGCCGAAAAGTTGCACCTGGTTTCTGTGCTTCATGAAAACCTCGAATGCCTGTTGTGCAATGCCTGGGTCGAGGCCCACCTGCATTGCCGCGGTTTGCACTGACAGCACGCGCAGGGCGGTCACGTTGTGACACAAATCGGGGTTACGTTCGGCGAGCGCGCGGCGAAGCTCACGCAAATCATCAATGGAAAATGCTGCGGCTATGGGTGTGTGGTGCGTACGCAACCAATCGTGAACCTCACGCTCGGCGCGCATCAGCGCTGGTTCGGCATCCCACAGCGTGCCATCGAGATCAAAAGTGATCGCCCTTATCCGTTTGGCGCGGTTATTTGCCATCGCGAGCTGGTCTGCAACGGGATCCACCCATAGGTGTGTCTTGTTCTTGACAGAAAGTTTGAATCAAGACATGGTATTTTAGCCGGGGAACTCTCGGTGTTACATTCGCTGTCCATAAGACTGTGAAAAAGCTCATGTGTCGTCATCTAAGCCTGCTACCGCTGCTGTTGGCGCTTCTGTTTGTGGGCGGGTTCTCTGTAGCGGCTTTTGGCGAAGCGCCGTCTGCGGTTGCTGCACCAGCGCAACCTAGCGATGCGCTGCCCGCGGATTCACGCTTTCCGGATCCAAAGCTCTCGCCAGCGGATGTGGTTCGCATACAGCTACAAGCGATGCAAGCCAACGATATGCCACACAAGAATGCGGGAATCGAGGTCGCGTTCCGCTTCGCCTCACCGCGAAACAAATTGACGACAGGACCGCTCGCGCGTTTTATTGATCTAGTCAACAATCCGGTTTATCGACCGATGCTGAACCATCGCAGGGTAGATTTTGGTCAGCTCGAAATCGAGCAGGACAAAGCGGTACAGCCTGTCATTGTGATCGGGTCAAATGGTGAACGCACAGGTTACCTGTTTGCGCTATCCAAGCAAGGCAGTGGCCGGTACGCTTCGTGCTGGATGACCGATGCCGTGATTCGCATTGAAATCGGCAGCAGCAAGACACGCGCGCTCTAGATTTTGTCGTTAGCCCGCCAAGATGACGGCAGTGTATTTAGGCTGCCCCTTGGCGTGGCCGTGCAGGCCGAACCCGCCGACTTACTGACGCACGATTCTTGGCCGTTTTTTGTACGGCGGGAATCAGGGGTTTTCCCGCCCGCAGCATACCAGTGATCTCATCGGCGGGCAGCGGTTTGCTGAAGAGATAACCTTGAAAGCTGTAACAGTGCTTGGAGCGCAGGAAGCGCAGTTGCTCCGGCGTTTCAACGCCTTCGGCAACCACGGTGAGGCCGAGCCCGCGGGCAAGCGCGATAACGGCGCTAACGATAGCGTCGTCGTCAGCGTCTACGGTCAGGTCCTTGATAAAGGAGCGATCGATCTTCAAGGTCTGGATTGGAAACCGCTTGAGGTAAGCGAGCGACGAGTAGCCGGTGCCGAAGTCATCGAGCGTCAACCTCACTCCCATGGCATGGAGAGCGCGCAGGGTCTCCACCGGGACATCGCCGTGGCGCATAATGACGCTTTCGGTGATCTCGAGTTCGAGAAACATCGATTCACGCGGCATGTCGCTGCGCAAATTGTCGATGATGGCCAGCAATCCTTTGTCGTCGAGCTGACGCGCAGACAGATTAACCGATAAATAAGGCAACCTGATTCCCGCCGCGTTCCAGACTTGTGCCTGTTGGCAGGCGCTGCGCAGTACCCACTCACCGACCGGAATAATAAGCCCCGTTTCCTCCAGGAGCGAAATAAACTCCACTGGCGCCACCAACCCGAGCTTGGGATGTTTCCAGCGAATCAACGCTTCAAGGCCGATGATGTGACCGTCGAGATCCACTTGCGGCTGATAGTGCAGCAGAAACTCACCGCGTTCCAGCGCACGTCGCAGATCAGTTTCCATATTCAACCGATCGACCGAACGCTTGTTTGCCTGGGTGTTGAGCGAGAAGAACTGAAAATTATTTCTGCCATTTTCCTTAGCCTGGCAAGCGGCGATGTGCGCCTGTTGCAACAAACTCTCACCATCTTCGCTGTTGTAAGGATAAACGCTGATACCCATGCTGGCTGTAATGAATACCTCGCGATCTGAGAGCTCGATCGGATGGGCAAATACCTCGAGAATACCGCGCGCGATGGCAGTGATGTCCTGCGGCTGGTTGATGTTGGTTAGCACCAGCGCGAACTCATCACCACCCAGGCGTGCCACGGTGTCGGACTTGCGCACACACTTGCGCAGCCGCTGCGATATGGCGAGCAACACCTGATCGCCAGCGTCATGACCTAGCGTATCGTTGATGAGCTTGAAGCGGTCGAGGTCGAGAAACAGTACGGCTGCCGCACGATCGCTGCCACGGGCCTGCGCCAGCGCTTGGTTGAGGCGGTCCATGAGCAGATTACGGTTCGGCACTTCGGTCAAGGGGTCATGTTGCGCCAGGTAACGCAAGCGCTCCTGGGCCGCCATCTGCTCCGTGATGTCCTTGCCAGTTGCAATGAAGTGCGTTATCTCGCCATTACGGTCTGTGAGTGGCGTGATGGTCTTGTCTTCGTAGAATATCTGGCCGTTTTTCTTGCAGTTGACAAAAACATCACGGAACACGTGACCGCTCAAAATTGTTTCCCATAAACGTTCTGCAAAAGCCTCGTCATGTTTGTCGGACTTCAGAAGCTTGGGTGTCTTGCCGAGCACCTCGCTGCGACTATAACCTGTAGTCTGCTCGAACGCGGGGTTAACGTATTCGATCACACCATTGCGATCTGTGATCATGACCACATCGGCGGTCTGCTCGATGGCACTGGAAAGCTTTAGCCGCTCGGCTTCGATGCGCTTGCGTTCGGTAACATCGACGAATGTCACCACGTAGCCGGTGATTTTGCGGTCACGGTAAATAGCTGACGACCAATACTCGGCTACAAAACTGGTGCCATTGCGCCGGTAAAGCAACTGATCCGCGATCTCAACTGTGCCGCTGTTTTGCGACGTGCGACATAGACGACACTTATCCACTGCCTTTGAATCGGCGCACGCGCTGCTGGTGTGCAGAAGCGCATGAATATTCTGGCCGAGGAGATCTTCCGGCTTTTCGAAACCCAGCATGCGTACGCAGGCAGGATTGGCAAATGTGCAGTTGCCCTCCAAATCAACGCCATATATCGCTTCGCCCGTGGATTCGAGCAGCAGTTGTACCTGCTGTTCCCCGTGACGCATGGCGGAGTTGTTGTCGCGTAATCGCTGCCCCAGGATGGAAAGCAGATTCACTGCCACGCCATGTGATGCGGCTATCAGGCGCCAAAAGGTTTCGCGGGGGATCACTAGTAACCTGGATGCTTCACTCGCGACAACCGTAGCGGAGGCGGGCAGCTGATCCATGACAGAAATCTCGCCCACGCTTTCACCGGGCTCAATGGTGGCCACCGGTCTTGCCTTGCCGCCATCCAGGTGCACTTGCAGGCGGCCGCTGAGCAGCGCGTACATGTGGCCGTCCTGCCGTCCTGCCTCGATCAGGGTGTCCCCGACCGCAAGCTCCGTAAACAGGCATTCACGCAGTAGGCTCTGTAAGGGTTTGAGCTCTACCTTTTCAAACAGCCGCAGCCGCGAAAGTTGTTCCGTTTCCACAAATGCTGTAGTCCTTGCCGTTGTTGAGGCTCAGTTCGGCCCCGCCATTAGTAGCCCAGACGAGGTCGAAAACCCGCCGCAGGGAGCGCTTTCGAGAGCGAGATCCCTGAGTCGCTGTGCGGGCCCAGACCGTTTTGGGGACGGGGTCGCGGATGCGACGCTGCTGTTGCTGCAAGCCGGGTAAATGGGATTTCTGCAAGATTTGTGCCGGTATTCCGAGGTAATTGTCGCTCCAGCCGCAGGCTGCGGAGGGTTCCCGGCACCCCAGGCGGTGAGGATTTCCTATGCCGACAGGCGGCAGGCTACAGTAAAATCGCGGGCACGCAGCGCAGTTTGCCGTCGCAGGCAACACCACGAGGGCCGATATGATTTTTCTTGAGCTGAATGGCGAACAATGTAAGACCTATTTGCTTGCCTGCGAGCAGACGCACAAGGCTGCTCTGGTGGACCCCAAGAAGGAGAACATTTCCCGCTACCTGGCTTTGCTCGCTTACCACAACCTGCGACTGGATGCGCTCATCGATACGCACACGCATGCGGACCATGCAACCGGAAGCTTCGAGCTGCGACGTCTGCTTGGCACACGCCTCATTATGCACCGCAGAGCGCCCGCGCCACTCGTGAGCGAGTATGTCGATGACGGAGATACCATCAAGATCGGCTCCGTCAATCTCAAGGTGCTGTACACGCCGGGGCACACGCCCGATAGCGTCAGCCTATATGTAGGCGATCGCGTCCTGACTGGCGATGTGCTCTTGATTCGAGGCACCGGCCGGGCGGATTTCGCGGGTGGCGACGCCGGCAAGCAGTACGACGCTATTACCCACAAGCTGTTCGTCTTGCCCGACGAGACACTGGTGTACCCCGGGCACGATTATCGCGGCAATACGCAGTCCACCATTGGTGATGAGAAGCTGCACAACCCACGAGTGACCGGACGCACGCGCGAGCAATATGTCGAGCTGATGAATAGCATCGAGTTCCCATTGCCGAGCAAGATCCAGGAAGTCCTGCAGCCCAACCAGACGGCTATCGACGACGATCGGACGGCCTTTCCTGGTCTGGCCGAGCTTAACCAGGTGCGGCAGCTTGAGCCCGAAGAGGTCAGTGAGCGGCTTAAAGCAGCGCAACCGCCGCTTGTGCTGGATGTGCGCGAGCCAGAGGAGTACTCCGGTGAGCT
>QKEI01000286.1 GCA_003251795.1 Candidatus Muproteobacteria bacterium | reverse complement strand
AGCCACGGCGCATCGATGGTTGCCCAGATGCTTTGGCCATCGCGCAGATCCGTCGGCGAAAGGTCGGCGGCGTCCTCCACCGGCTCGGCCAGCAACGCGCCGAAGGAGTCGGCGCTGAACAAAACGCGCGTGCGCGTATCGAACAGGCCGGTCGTTTCCGGTGCATCGAAGGTCGGCGGACGTACTGCCAATAACTGCCGGTCGCCGATGTCGAGACGCTGGCCCGGATTGAGCAGATAGACGCGGCCGATTGGCAGTTGCTGCAGATTCATTTTGGCCATGCCGATGTAGGTCGTGACCACGCGTGCGTACGGCGCTTGCGCGAGCACTGCTTCGAGACTGCCGAGATGGTCAACATCTGCGTGCGTGATCCAGATCCAGCGCAGCTCCTCCGGGGCGATCAGCGAACTCAGGCCCTGGAGAAACTCGTTGCGTAGCACCGGGAGACCGGTGTCAATAAGCACCGGCTGCGCTGCGCGAATCAAGAAAGCGTTGACCGGCAGCACGCCGTAGCCTGGGACGGGTAGGTAAGAGATGAGCGATTCGGTGTCGGTCGCAACCGTTCTCGGCGCAAATTGCTGTGCCTGATCCATAGTTTCCTCCTATTTGTTGCCGTTAAGTTGAGTAAACACAACTGTTCACTGATTTTGCAGTGTAACTAGTTGCATTGCTCTTGTCAATATTTGAATAAACAGCTATGATCACTTAAATGAAGAAACGGCGATACACGCTACGACGGCGGGCCGAACAGCAGGCAGAGACACGGGACCGCATCGTCGATGCGACCATGGCCTTGCACGAGGAACTGGGCCCGAAGGCGACGACCATCAGCGCCATTGCCGAGCGGGCGGGCGTCGAACGCCTGACCGTATACCGACATTTTCCGGACGACGGTAGCTTGTTTCGCGCATGTTCCTCGCGTTTCATCGAATTGAATCCACCGCCAGAGCGGTCCGCGTGGGCGGGGATCACTGACCCGCTGGTGCGGGCTCACGCTACGTTGTTGGCTTTGTGTCGGTACTACCGTCGAACCGAACGGATGTGGACGCGCGTATACTCCGCCGAGGAAGAGGTCCCGGCTGTCAAGACGGTGATGAAAGGCTTCAAGGGGTACCTCGCGCAGGTGCGCGATGAGCTCGTGGCAGCGCTGAAACCGGCACCGGCGGGGCGCCGTGGGCTGAAAGCGGTACTGGCACATTGCCTGGCGTTCTCCACCTGGCAATCGCTCAAGCGTCAGGGCTTGAGTGATACGGCGATGGCGGATTTGATGGTGCAGTGGCTCGTCGCTTTGAATCGCCCAGGGCGTGGAACAAAGAACTAGGCGCGAGCGCTTTACCGGCAAGGCGACGACCCGAGTATGCTTATTGCCGCACCCTTGGAAGACGGTCCATGGCTGAAGCTTCTGGCGGTTTGTTAGCTAACGCGACCCGGGATCTGGCGCGGTTTGCCGCCACACTTCGATTCGAGGAGATTCCGGCCGCGGTGATCGAGAAGATCAAGCTGCTCGCGCTAGATGGCATCGGCTGTTGTGTCTACGGCGCAACGCTGCCATGGACGCGCACGGTGGCCGAGTTCATCGAAAAGGAGGGCGGCCGACCGGTGGCCTCCGTATTCGGCGCGGGCTACAAGACCTCGGTTTCACAGGCGGTGCTGGTCAACAGTACCGCTGGCCACGCATTCGAGCTCGACGATATTCACAAGGAATCGATCTTGCATTGCAACTCGCTTGCGTTACCGGTGGCGATTGCCTTTGCCGAGAAGGATGATCGCCTCACGGGGCGCGACATGATTACCGCTATGGTCGCTGGCTACGAGGTCGGCACGCGCATCGGCAGCGCGGCGACTATGAGTTTGTTCATGCGTGGCTTCCATCCGCAAGGGACCTCGGGGGTGTTTGTCGCAGCCGCGACGGCTGCCCGTATGCTCGCGCTCAATGCCGAGCAAACACAACAGGCATTCGGTATTGCTGGTTCGCAGGCGGCTGGCCTCATGGCGGCGCAGGAAGGCGCCATGGTCAAACGCTTTCACTCAGGACGCGCTGCACAAAGCGGCATCTATGGCGCGTTACTGGCGCAACGAGGGTTTACTGGCATCCCTGACGTGTTGGAAGCAGGTTATGGTGGGTTCCTTAGTACTTATTCCGATAAGCCCGATGTCAGCCGACTGACAGCGGGCTTGGGAGCAACGTGGCAGACCGAGAAGGTCGGCTACAAGCCACACGCCAGCGTCACCAGCATTCACAGCGCGCTCGATGCCCTCGCAAGCATCATGCGACAGCATAGGCTTGCGGCGGACGACATTGCGTCAGTGAGAGCCGGTGTCAGCACCATGACCCATGTGCACTGTGTCTGGCCATATCGGGCACAAGGCGTCACGGCGGCGCAGATGAATCTCTATTATGGTCTGGCGGTAATGGCCCTCGACGGCGAGGCGTTCGTCAAGCAGTATGCGGAAGATCGTCTGAATGATCCGCGCATTGTCGATTTCATTGCACGTATCGAAGCCTACGTCGATGCGGACATCGATGCCATGGGCCCCAGCGCACGCCATGCGGCACGCCTTGTTGTGGTGACGCGCGATGGGCGTGAGCTGCGGGAAGAGGTATTGCAGCGCCACGGCAGTCCCGAGAATCCGCTGACGCCCGCGGAAGTCGTGCACAAGTTCCGCAGCGTGGCTGGCGCTCGCCTGCCACAA
>QKEI01000013.1 GCA_003251795.1 Candidatus Muproteobacteria bacterium | reverse complement strand
CCGAGATGGTGATGCCAGGGGATAACGTGCGCATCAACGTCGCCCTCATCAGCCCCATCGCGATGGAAGAGGGACTGCGCTTTGCCATCCGTGAGGGTGGGCGCACGGTAGGGGCCGGTGTGGTGTCGAAGGTTATTGAGTGAAGGAATTGAGAACGAAGGACTCAGCACGAGGCTCAACGACAGCGTTGTACAGCACGCGGTCCTCAGTTCTGGAAATGTTTAGGCCAGTAGCTCAATTGGCAGAGCGTCGGTCTCCAAAACCGAAGGTTGGGGGTTCGATTCCCTCCTGGCCTGCCAGAGCGCTGGCTCAGGTTTTGACTTGAGTTTGGATACGCTCAAGCTTGCACTCGCGGTGCTGATCATCGTGATCGGCGTCGTGGGTTTCTATTATTTTGATGCGCAATCAGACCTGGTAAGAGTGCCAGGATTAATGGTTGCTGCTGCACTCGCGATCGTGGTCGCGTTGCAGACAGAGGTGGGACGGCGAGCCCGCGATTTCGGCAAGGGTTCGCTGCGCGAATTGCGTCAGGTTATATGGCCGACGCGTAAGGAGACAGCGCAGGTGACGTTGATCGTTGTGGCGCTGGTGATCACGGTGGCCCTGTTTCTTTGGGTTATTGATCTGGGCCTGCAGAAGGCCATGAAGTTCTTAATTGGGCAGGTGTCTTGACCATGACCATGCGTTGGTACGTGGTACATACGTTTTCCGGTTTTGAGAAGCAGGTCGCGCGCTCATTGCAGGAACATATTAAGAATGCCGGGTTGCAGGATAAGTTCGGCGAGATTCTGGTCCCTACGGAAGAGATCGTGGAAATGAAGAAGGGCCAGAAACGTACTAGCGAGCGTAAGTTTTTCCCCGGCTATGTGTTGGTTCGTATGGAAATGGATGAAGCTACCTGGCACTTGGTAAAAGCGGTGCCCAAGGTAAGCGGCTTCATAGGCGGCACCAGCGCTAAGCCGACGCCGATTTCTGATAAAGAGGCCGAGGCGATTTTGCAGCAGGTCAGGGAGGGGGTAGAAAAGCCACGGCCGAAATTTTCCTTTGCCGCGGGCGAGCAGGTGCGCGTGATCGACGGACCTTTCCAGGATTTCAATGGCACCGTTGAGGATGTTAACTACGAGAAAAGTAAGTTGCGTGTATCTGTATCTATTTTTGGTCGGCTTACGCCAGTGGAATTGGAATTCAGTCAGGTCGAAAAGAGTTAAGTTATAGATACTTGGCGGTCTGTCAGTTATGCAGTCAGACCAGGAACCGGATAAGGCGAAATAACAGTTATTACTAGGCGCCGATTACGAATTACGAGTTACCAAGAATATGGCGAAGAAAGTTGTGGCATATGTGAAATTACAGGTACCGGCTGGGCAAGCAAACCCCAGCCCCCCTGTTGGGCCGGCTCTGGGTCAGCATGGCTTGAATATTATGGAGTTCTGCAAGGCTTTTAATGCCGAGACGCAAAACATGGAACCTGGGCTCCCGATCCCGGTCATTATCACCGTCTATAGCGACAAGAGTTTTGGTTTCGTCAGAAAGACCCCGCCAGCCTCGTACTTTCTTCTGAAAGCGGCAGCAGTTGAGAAAGGCAGCGGCACCCCGCACACCGAGAAGGTCGGCAAGGTGACGCGCGCCCAGTTAGAGGAAATCGCCAAGGCCAAGATGTCCGATTTGAACGCGAATGACATCGATGCTGCGGTGAAAATCATCGCTGGTAGCGCCCGCAGCATGGGGATCGAAACAGAAGGAGCATGACATGGCAAGGGCCGGCAAGCGCTTGAAGAACCTATACGAGAAGGTCGGTACTACCGAGCAAGCTTCTGTGGACGAGGCCTTGCAAATGGTCAAGGGCAGCGCAAGTTGCAAATTCGATGAGTCAGTGGACGTGGCCGTAAATCTGGGGATTGACCCACGCAAGTCAGACCAGAACGTCCGCGGTACCACGGTGCTGCCTCGCGGCACCGGCAAGACCGTTCGTATTGCAGTATTTGCCCAAGGTGAGCAAGCAGAAGCGGCTAAAAAGGCAGGCGCCGACGTCGTTGGTTTCGACGATTTAGCCGAGACTATCAAGGCGGGCAACCTAGATTTTGACACGATTATTGCGACCCCGGATGCGATGAAGATTGTCGGAAAGTTGGGTCCGGTGCTGGGACCGCGTGGTCTGATGCCCAATCCAAAAAGCGGCACAGTAACACCGAATGTGGCGAAAGCAGTGGAAAACGCCAAGGCCGGACAGGTGCAGTACCGCAACGACAAGGCCGGTATCGTTCATTGCAGTATCGGTAAGGCCTCATTTGAGGTCGACGCGCTCAAGGAAAATTTCTTAACGCTGATGGAGGCGCTGCGTAAGACCAAGCCGGCTAACTCCAAAGGCATCTATATAAAGAGGGTCACAGTGTCAACGACAATGGGGCCGGGAATTCGCGTGGACGCGCGGCTTTTCTAAGCGTGACCACAGAACGATTGTTTAACTTGAAAGCGCTTGGGCCCCTGCGATTAGGCTTTGACCTAGGCTGGTGTTTCTCTCCGGCTGTGGGATTGAAATGGCAGCACGAGGCTTGTTCGCAGGGCAGTCAAAGACCGCAGGTCCTGGTGGCGGAAACGGAAACGAGCGTGTGGCAGAGTCGTCACAACACGCCAGTAGTCGGGTCCGGTTGCTGGGTTAATTGGCTGGCGCTGACCTGCGCAGACGGTGCACCCGAGACAGGAAAATTCCTGGATACGGTCGCCGGAAACGATGACGGAGGTGGCTCGTAGTGAGTCTTAATCTTGAGCAGAAAAAGACCTTAGTAGATCAGCTATCTGGCGTGTTTGCCGGTTCGCAGGCGGCGGCCTTGGCTGAGTACCGAGGTCTGACCGTGGCGCAGATGACCACGTTGCGTAGACAAGCGCGGGAGTCGCAGATCTACGTGCGGGTCATCAAGAACAACCTAGCCCGGCGGGCGGTACAGGGGTCAGAGTACGAGTGTCTGAGCGATAAGTTTGTCGGTCCATTGGCGCTGGCTGCGGGCAATGATGCGGTGGCTTTGGCCAAGCTCCTCACCGAGTTTGCCAAAGACAATGAGGATCTACGTGTCACCGCGGCGGCTATGAATGGGCGGCTCGTCACGGGCGCTGAACTCGACATCCTGGCTAAGTTGCCAGCACGCGAGCAGCTGCTGGCGATGTTGCTGGGCACTATGCAGGCCCCGATCCGTACCTTTGTGCAGTTGCTGAATGAAGTGCCTAGCAAGTTCGTGCGCACGCTAGCAGCAGTGCGCGATGCAAAGGAAAAGTCTGCGAACGCATAGGCGATGCATCAGCGAGCTGATACTTAGATTATTTTCAAACTTCGATTTTGGGAGATTAAGCCATGGCCGTATCCAAAGAGGAGATTCTTGAATCGATTGCAAACATGTCGGTTTTAGAGTTGTCCACGCTAATCAAAGATATGGAAGAGAAGTTCGGTGTATCCGCGGCCGCCCCAGCGGTGGCGGTGGCTGGACCCGTTGGTGGTGGCGCTGAGGCAGCGGCACCCGCGGCGGAGAAGACAGAGTTCGACGTGGTTTTGAGCGGGATAGGCAGCAATAAGGTCGCCGTCATCAAAGTGGTGCGCGCGGCTACCAATCTCGGCCTTAAGGAGGCCAAAGACTTGGTAGAGTCGGCGCCGGCCACAGTAAAAGAGGCAGTAAAGAAGGAGGAGGCCGAAGGCATCAAGAAACAGCTGGAAGAGGCGGGCGCAACGGCGGAGCTGAAATAGTCGGGTTATTGGTGACTATTCGCCCAGCATGCTACGGCGCAATCGGCAAAGTTGGCGGGCACATCGTAGATGGCAGCGCGCGGGATGCGCGCGCCTATTTTTTGTTGTGTCCATTTCCGTTAGCGACGGTCACACTTGTTCAACGACCGTTCGCTGACCATTCGCGCGGTGAGGACTGAAGCGTAATTATGAACTACTCCTTTACTGAAAAGAAGAGCATCCGCAAGAAGTTCGGCAAGCGTCCGAGCATCCTGCACGTACCCTACCTGCTTGAGATTCAGAAGAAATCCTATGAAAGGTTCTTGCAAGCGGATGTTCAACCCGTGCAGCGTATCGATCAAGGCTTGCAGGCTGCGTTCAAGAGTGTGTTTCCGATTGAAAGCTATATCGGCAATGCCGCGCTTGAGTTCGTAAGCTACAGGCTTGGTGATCCGCCGTTCGATGTTAAGGAATGCCAGCAGCGCGGTCTGATCTATGCAGCACCGTTGCGCGTATTAGTGCGTCTTGTCGTGTTCGACAAGGACGAAGCCACCGGCGCAAAGACAGTGCGCGATATCAAGGAGCAGGAGGTTTACCTCGGCGAGATCCCGCTGATGACGGACAACGGCACGTTCATCATAAACGGCACGGAGCGCGTCATCGTATCGCAACTTCACCGATCCCCTGGTGTCTTCTTTGAGCACGACTACGGCAAGACCCATTCTTCTGGAAAGCTGCTGTTTTCGGCACGCATCATTCCCTACCGGGGTTCCTGGCTCGACCTTGAATTTGACCCGAAGGACCTGCTCTACGCGCGCATCGATCGGCGGCGCAAACTACCGGCGACGATTGTTCTGCGAGCTTTGGGGATGACGACACAGGAGATCCTCGCGACTTTCTTTGATGCCGATTCATTTCATATGGCAAAGGGGGAGATAAGGCTGGATCTGATAGCCACCCGTCTGCGGGGTATGCAGCTCGACGTTGATCTCAAGACTTCTCGTGGCGACGTCATTGTTGAGGCTGGGCGACGAATCTCGGCGCGTCACGTACGTGAGCTAGAAAAAACCCGCATGAAACAACTCACAGTGTCGCGAAGCTTCGTCATAGAGCGCGCCCTTGCCGAAGACGTGATCGACATGGCAAGCGGCGAGTTGCTAGCGCGCGCCAACGATCTAATAACCGAAGAGCTAATCGAGAAATTCGTCGAGTCCGGAGTGACAGGATTCAAGACCATATACACGAATGAAATCGACCGGGGCCCGTATATCTCGGAAACGTTGCGACTAGATCCTACACGCGATCCGTTCGAGGCGCAGGTCGAAATCTATCGCATGATGCGGCCCGGTGAACCACCGACAAAGGAAGCCGCACAGACGCTTTTTAATAATCTGTTTTTCAGTTCTGACCGCTACGATCTGTCCGCCGTTGGACGCATGAAGTTCAACCGTCGCCTGGGGCGAGAGAGCGATGAGGGTCCAGGAATACTAAGCAAGGAAGATATCGTCGACGTTATGAAGGTTCTCGTGGGCCTCAAGAACGGTGAGGGTGAAATCGACGATATCGACCATTTGGGCAATCGCCGCGTGCGTTCCGTAGGTGAGCTAGTGGAAAACCAGTTTCGCGTCGGTTTGGTGCGTGTCGAACGTGCCGTTAAAGAACGTCTCAACTTGGCCGACAGCGCGGCATTGATGCCGCAAGAGCTGATAAACGCGAAACCCGTGTCCGCGGTCATCAAGGAGTTCTTCGGTTCTAGCCAGCTGTCGCAATTCATGGATCAGACGAACCCGCTATCGGAGGTTACGCACAAGCGCAGAGTCTCGGCCTTGGGTCCCGGTGGTTTGACGCGTGAGCGCGCCGGTTTTGAAGTACGTGACGTCCACCCTACGCATTATGGACGTGTTTGCCCGATCGAAACCCCAGAGGGTCCAAATATCGGCCTGATTAACTCACTCGCGGTGTATGCGCGTGCGAACGAGTATGGATTTCTCGAGACGCCCTATCGCAAGGTCGTTAATGGCAAGGTAACGGATACAATCGACTACTTGTCGGCAATTGAAGAAGGCGAGTACACGATTGCGCAGGCGAACGCCGGCGTTGATAACAGGGGCAACTTAATCGATGATCTCGTATCGTGTCGCTACCGGAACGAGTTTATGCTCTCTACGGTCGATAAGGTCGATTACATCGACGTAGCCCCCTCGCAAATCGTCAGCGTTGCCGCCTCGCTGATACCGTTTCTTGAGCACGACGATGCCAACCGCGCGTTAATGGGTTCAAACATGCAGCGCCAGGCGGTGCCGACGTTGCGCACCGAGAAGCCGCTGGTCGGCACCGGCCTTGAAAGCACGGTCGCGGTTGATTCTGGTTCCACTGTCGTTGCCCGGCGTGGCGGCACTGTAGATTCGGTTGATGCCAGTCGTATTGTTGTTCGCGTCAATGACGATGAAACCAAGCCCGGTGAGGTTGGTGTTGATATCTACACGCTCGTGAAATATCAGCGGTCCAATCAGAATACCAACATCAACCAGAAGCCGCTGGTGCGCGTAGGTGACCGCATTGCCAAGCGCGACGTTTTGGCCGACGGGCCTTCAACCCATATGGGAGAGCTGGCACTCGGCCGCAATATTCTGGTCGCATTCATGCCGTGGAGTGGGTACAACTTTGAAGACTCTATTCTCATATCGGAGCGGGTGGTGGAACGTGATTACTTCACCACAATCCATATTGAAGAGCTAAACACGGTAGCCCGCGACACCAAGCTCGGTCCCGAGGAGATCACGCGCGACATTCCCAATGTCGGTGAGGCTGCGTTATCCAAGCTCGATGAGTCGGGCATCGTTTACATCGGCGCCGAGGTAACTACTGGCGATATCCTGGTCGGCAAGGTTACGCCCAAAGGCGAGACACAACTGACCCCAGAGGAAAAGCTACTGCGCGCGATCTTCGGTGAGAAAGCCTCTGACGTGAAGGACACGTCACTACGCATGCCCTCGGGTATGTCTGGCACGGTGATAGACGTCCAGGTCTTTACGCGCGAGGGTGTGGAGAAGGATGCGCGCGCCAAGCAGATCGAGGAAATGGAGCTTGAGCGCATCAAGAAGGATTTGGATGACCAGTATCGTATCGTCCAGGATGACGCCTTTGCCCGCATTGAGCGACTGATCACTGGCAAGACCGCGGATGGCGGACCTGCCGGTCTGCAGGCCGGCGACAAGATCACGAAAACCTATCTCGGTGATCTGACGCGCGAGAAGTGGTTCGACATTCGCCTGCGCAATGAAGAGGCGAGCAAGGCGCTCGAGCAGATTCGCGTGCAACTCGAAAGGCAAAAGGAATACTTCGACACCCGCTTCGCAGAGAAACGCGCAAACCTGATTTCCGGCGACGACCTGGCGCCGGGTGTGCTGAAGATGGTGAAGGTGTACGTCGCCGTCAAGCGCCAGCTGCAGCCGGGTGACAAGATGGCCGGGCGCCACGGCAACAAGGGTGTCATTTCGCGCATCGTGCCGGTGGAAGACATGCCTTACATGGAGGACGGCACACCTATCGATGTTGTGTTGAATCCGCTTGGTGTGCCTTCGCGCATGAACGTAGGACAAGTGTTGGAGACTCATCTGGGTTGGGCGGCGCATGAGCTCGGCCGGCAGATCGGTCAGATGCTGGATCAGCAACGCGCGATCGCTGAGGTGCGGAAATTCATAGATAAGATTTATAACGACTCTGCCGCCGGTGGTAACAAGGAAGACGTAAAATCATTCACTGACGAGGAGACTACCGAGCTCGCAGAAAATCTGCGCACAGGTATCCCGGTGGCGACGCCGGTATTCGACGGCGCGCTGGAAGAGGAGATCAAGCGTATGCTGGAGCTCGCCGGCCTGCCGCGTTCGGGGCAGGCAAGACTGTATGACGGGCGCACCGGTACGCCCTTCGATCACCCCATCACTGTCGGTTACATGTACATGCTCAAGCTGAACCATCTGGTGGATGACAAGATGCATGCACGCTCCACTGGTCCGTACAGCCTGGTAACGCAACAGCCGTTGGGTGGCAAAGCGCAATTCGGTGGACAGCGCTTCGGTGAGATGGAGGTATGGGCGCTTGAAGCCTATGGCGCGGCCTACACTTTGCAGGAGATGCTTACCGTGAAATCGGACGATGTGTCGGGCCGTACTAAGATGTTCGAAAACATCGTTAAGGGCGACTACCGCATGGAGGCGGGTATGCCCGAGTCGTTTAACGTCTTAGTAAAGGAAATCCGGGCCTTGGGTATCGATATCGCCTTGGAACAAACCTAGCTGTGGGTGGCATGCAACATCTGTAACAGCACGGCAACCACAAAATCGCGAGGGACACGACATTGAAAGACTTGTTCAATCTTTTCAAGCAGCACAGCAAGAGCGAAGACTTCGACGTAATCCGCATCGGGCTTGCCTCGCCGGAAAAGATCCGCTCATGGTCCTATGGCGAAGTGAAGAAACCAGAGACCATCAACTACCGCACGTTTAAGCCCGAGCGCGACGGCCTGTTCTGCGCCAAGATTTTTGGACCAGTAAAAGATTATGAGTGTCTCTGCGGCAAGTACAAGCGACTCAAACACCGCGGCGTGATCTGTGAAAAATGCGGTGTTGAGGTCACGCTCTCCAAGGTGCGGCGTGAGCGTATGGGTCACATCGATCTTGCCAGCCCGGTTGCACATATATGGTTTTTGAAATCACTGCCCTCGCGCATGGGGCTGATCCTGGACATGACGCTGCGTGACATCGAGCGCGTGCTCTATTTCGAGGCTTACGTGATCGTGGACCCGGGTCTTACGCCGCTCGAGCGCGGCACGCTCATGTCGGAAGAGGCCTATCTGAATGCGATCGAGCAGTACGGCGATGAGTTTGATGCGCGGATGGGAGCAGAGGCGATCCGCGACTTGCTGAAGAGCATCAATCTGCAGGCGGAAGCCACGCGCATGCGTGAGGAACTGGCGGCAACCGGCTCCGAAACCAAGATCAAGAAGCTCACGAAGCGACTCAAGGTTATCGAGGCGTTCATACACTCGGGCAATCGACCCGAATGGATGGTCATGGAGATACTGCCGGTGCTGCCACCGGAGCTGCGGCCTCTAGTACCTTTGGATGGCGGACGTTTTGCCACCAGTGATCTCAACGATCTGTACCGGCGGGTGATCAACCGCAACAACCGCCTGAAGCGCCTGCTCGATCTCAATGCGCCCGACATCATCGTGCGCAACGAGAAACGCATGTTGCAGGAAGCGGTGGATGCGCTGCTCGATAACGGTCGTCGGGGTAAGGCCATTACCGGTGCCAACAAACGCCAGCTCAAGTCGCTGGCCGATATGATCAAGGGCAAGCAGGGTCGATTCCGTCAGAACCTGCTGGGTAAGCGCGTGGACTATTCGGGGCGTTCGGTGATCGTAGTTGGCCCGACATTGAAATTGCATCAATGCGGTTTGCCCAAGAAGATGGCGCTCGAGCTCTACAAACCGTTCATCTTTAGCAAGCTCGAGCTCAAGGGTTTGGCTACGACGATCAAAGCTGCCAAGAAGATGGTCGAGCAGGCCAGCCCGGAAGTGTGGGACATCCTCGAGGAAGTTATCCGCGAGCATCCGGTGTTGTTGAACCGGGCGCCGACGCTGCACCGACTCGGCATCCAGGCATTTGAGCCGGTGTTGATCGAAGGCAAGGCTATCCAGCTGCACCCGTTGGTCTGCGCAGCCTATAACGCTGATTTCGACGGCGACCAGATGGCTGTGCACATCCCGCTTTCGATCGAGGCGCAACTTGAAGCGCGCGCGCTGATGATGTCCACCAACAACATCCTGTCACCAGCGCACGGAGAACCGATCATTGTGCCGACGCAGGACATCGTTTTGGGTCTTAACTATATGGCGCGCGAGGGCATCAATCAGCCGGGTGAAGGCAAGGCCTTCGCTAATGTGGCCGAGGTGCACCGCGCGTTTGAGAGCGGCAAGGTCTCCTTGCACGCGCGCGTTAAGGTGCGCATCCGCGACGTGGTCTATCGCGATGATGGTAGTCGGGTAGAGCAGGTAAAGCTGTACGACACCACCGTCGGCCGGGCGTTATTGTCGGAACTGTTGCCTGAGGGATTACCTTTCACCCTGGTGAACGGTGACCTTAACAAACGGCGCATTTCCGAGTTGGTGAATGCCTGCTATCGACGGGTGGGGCTGAAAGAAACGGTGATCTTCGCAGATCAACTCATGTACACGGGTTTTTCTTACGCTACTCGCGCTGGCATCTCAATCGGCGTCAACGACATGGTAACGCCGGCGGAGAAACCCGAGATTCTGCGGCAAGCGGAAGCGGAGGTGAAAAGCATCCAGAAGCAATATGCTTCCGGGCTTCTCACCAATGGCGAGCGCTACAACAAGGTCGTCGACATATGGAGCCGCACCAGCGAACGGGTCGCCAATCGCATGATGGAACAGCTCGGCACCGAAGAGGTAGTCGATGCGAAGGGCGCAAAAGTCAGGCAGGAT
>QKEI01000061.1 GCA_003251795.1 Candidatus Muproteobacteria bacterium | reverse complement strand
ATGCAACGTGCTGGTATCGGGGAATGCCCGGGCGCGTATCCTGCGTCCAATCTCTACCCCTGCAAGGGCTACAACGTCACCAAGCAAAACATTAAGCGGTCTGCTACCTGTACGCCGCGTTCAGGCTTTCTCGGGCCGATCCCTTGTCACTAAATCACTAATCGGCAACGGTACAACAGCCGCGCAAAACGGTGAGCACGCTACCACACGCACCCGGTTGCTGGCAACCAATTGTTGCACGTATGAGACAGAACACTGCGTTGATTGACACATAGTCCTCGCACTTAAACATGCGTCAGCGGGCTGAGCCCGGTTCCAGGAGGTCAAGGTGGGTCGCGGCCACAGCTGGTATGGCTTCGGCAAGGCGTGGTACTACACCGACAAGGGGGGCGTTGATGTGTGCCTTGAGTGTTGCCACATTCTCCTCGAATAACGCCATTCCCGCATCGATTTGATTGGCTACCCAGCCCGCGAGCTGGAGGCCAGCGTGCTCGATGGCGACAGCCGTCATGAGGGCGTGATTTAGGCAACCTAGACGCATCCCCACAACAAGCAGCACCGGTAGGCCGAGTGACCGCGCAAGATCCGCCACGGTACAGTCGTCACTTAACGGAACCAACCAACCGCCGACACCCTCGACCACCAGCCAATCCGCAGCTCCGCACAGCCGATCAAAATGCATGCGGATCACATCTAACTCAATCCGCTGCCCGGCCGCATGCGCCGCGAGATGCGGTGCGACGGCCGGCTCGTAACCGTAGGGGTTGACGTCTGCGTAGCTGGCGGAAACCGAGCTATGGGCAAGCAAGATCTCAGCATCACTGGAGCGCATCCCTGCAGCCGTCATCCGGCATCCGCTCGCTACCGGCTTCATACCGACACAACGGCAACCCCTTTGCGCCAGCGCCCATAGCAAGCTTGCCGAAACCAAGGTCTTGCCAACCTCGGTATCCGTGCCGGTAACGAACCACGCGCCGCCGCGAACCGCCGGGTGCCGCTTGTTGTCCGCGGAACTCACCGGCGTCTGCGCTGGATACGGGTGAGCGGCACGATGACGGCACCATCGCCGCGTTCACGGGCGCGCTGCGAGGGCGCCCAGGCGTGACCGTAGATCGCCTCATAGGTCGCCGGTATCAGGTTACCATTGGCAACGCGCTCATAAGCCGATTTGAAACGCGCAAATAGCGCCTTGCCGGTCAGCCCCCGGTGGCGTCGGCGGTTGACATTGTGTTCGCCAAGGGCCTTGAGCTCGCGTAACACCGACACAACGTCGGGATAGGTGAGCCGGAAAAACTCCGCGTCCATCACTGGCTCGGCAAACCCTGCGCGCACCAGCGCGTCGCCAAGATCATGCAAATCAACAAAGGTGTGCACGTGCGGGCTCTGATCGACGGCCTGCCATGCCGCACGCAGCTCGCGCAATGTGTCTGGGCCGAAGCTGGTAAACATCAGCACCCCGCCGGGTCGCAGCACACGGGCAAACTCAGCCAACACGGCGTCAGGATCGCACCACTGCAGCGCCAGATTCGATACGACCATGTCAGCCGCACCATCGACCAGCGGCAGGTGCTCTGCGTCAGCGCAGACAAAGCGCTGTCTACTGAACCAGCGCGTCTTAGTGCGTGCCGCACTCAGCATCGGCTGGGCGATATCCACGCCGAGTATGTGCGCGCGTTTGTAACGTCTTTGCAGTGCACGCGTACAGTAGCCGGTGCCGCAACCGACGTCGACGATCTGGCGCGGCTCGCACGTAATCAGCTCGAGTCGCTCGAGCATGCGGTTGGCGATCTCCCGTTGCAGTACTGCGCATTGATCATAGGTGTGGGCGGCGCGCTCGAATGCCGTGCGCGCTTGCCTCTTATCGAGCATGCTTGTCGGCGGCGATGAATCGAGCATCGAGAATTTCACCAGTTTATTCGCAAGCGGTTGCCGCTAGCGCAAGGCTTGCGCCAGCGCCTCCAACAAACGCTGCACGTGCGCTGCTTCATGGGCGGCGGAGAACGTAATGCGCAGACGCGCCGTTTTGGCCGGAACGGTCGGCGGTCGGATCGCCGGTACGAGTATGCCCTGCGCTCGCAGTCGCTGGCTGACCGCCAACGTATCTGTTGCATCTCCCAGGACCACTGGCTGGATCGCCGTCGCAGAGTCGTTAAGCGGCAAACCGAGCGATTTCGCACCCGCTACAAACTCATCGATGCGCGCCTGCAAACGCTCGCGTCGCCACGATTCTGTTCGCACAATCTGCAAACTTGCGCGCGTCGCCGCAGCAATAGCCGGTGGCAGCGCGGTCGTATAAATATAGGTACGTGCGTGCTGAATCAGTGTCTCGATTAATGCCTCGCTTCCTGCCACGAAGGCCCCAAAAACTCCGAAGGCCTTGCCAAGCGTGCCCATGAGCACGACCGAGTCCTCGATGGCTATCCCTTGCTGCGCTAAGGTACCGCGGCCTTCGGCACCGAGAACACCGATACCGTGTGCGTCATCGAGCAACAATCGCGCATCGTGCTCCTTGGCGAGTACGAGCAACTCTGACAATGGCGCGATGTCACCGTCCATGCTGAACACGGCGTCGCTGGTAATCAGTTTCGGGCCCTCGACAGCAGCCAGCAACGCTGCGAGCCTGGCGGTGTTCACATGAGGATAGCGTTTCACCTGCACCCTAGCGAGACGCGCGGCATCAATCAGCGAGGCATGATTGAGTTTGTC
>QKEI01000226.1 GCA_003251795.1 Candidatus Muproteobacteria bacterium | reverse complement strand
TTCTCGCTATCACCGAAGAACATAGCCAGAATCCCTCCCGAGAAGCCACGGCCGCCGGGCCGGTTGCTGTTTGCCGCGGCGAGAGGTTCAGTCCCAGGTCTCGCCGTTCCGTCGCTGAACGCAGCAAGAATCGCGCCATTATTCTCAGCCCTCTTCGGTCACAGTTGGCAATGGCTTTCGGTACGGCGCGTCTCGGCAATTGCTCCATGCATTGCCCTCGGCGGCTGTTCCCGACGCCGCCCTACCTCGTCCATCCCTAGACTCGTACCTCCCCACATCGCGGCAATTGCTCCCGGCATTGCCCTACTTCCCTACGTCCGTGTAGGTCACTTGTGGGTCGACGAAAAGGTGCAACGAGCGGCTACGGCGCCCGCTGTTGGTGCATTCAGGGTTGAGCGAGGATGGTGCGGCTGGCTACATAACCGGTTCGATACCGAAGCCGGCAAAACCATTCTGGTCGAAGTTTTGACGGAACATGTCACACAGCTTTTGCGCGGCCGCATCGTAATCGGCCTTGTCTGGCCACGCTGACCTGGGGTTAAGCAGGTGCGAATCGACTCCGGGGCAGTGCTTGGGCATGCGCAGGTGCAGCACCGGGTGCTCTTCGTACTCCATCCCCCGTGCATGCAAGTCACCGCGTAAGGCTGCATTCAGTAGGGCGCGGGTGTCGCGGATCGATATGCGCGGCACCTTGCCCGCCGGGCCGCCGTGCCAACCGGTGTTGAGCAACACGCAGCGCGATTTGTGTGTCTCCATGTTTTCGTGCAAGAGCTCGGCGTAAACCGACGGCCGGTGTGACATGAAAGGACCACCAAAACAGGCGCTGAAGGTCGCCTGCGGTTCCTTGAGGCCGACCTCGGTACCGGCGACCTTGGCAGTGAACCCTTGGACGAAGTGATACATCGCTTGCTTACCCTCGAGGATCGACACCGGCGGCAACACACCGAAGGCGTCCGCCGTCAACATGACGATTGTCCGTGGATGTCCGCCACGCGCGCCGTCCGCCACATTGGGATTGCAGGTAAGCGGGTAACTGAAGCGTGTATTCTCCGTAATTGAGCGATCGTTCAAATCAAGCTCCTGCGGATCGGTCTGCTCGAGTGGTTTATCCCAAAGCGGCGGCACATTTTCGATAATCGTGCCTTCCATCGACAGTGCCGCGGCGATGATCGGCTCCGCCTGTTTGTCGAGATCAATCAACTTGGCATAGCAGCCATCTTCCAGGTTTGACACGCCGCTGCCGGTCCAGCCGGCCTCGTCGTCACCAATCAGCTTACGCTCGGGGTCGGCGGACAGCGTCGTCTTACCGGTACCCGATAAACCGAACATGATGGCTGTATCGCCACTGCTGCCGATATTTCCCGAACAGTGCATGGAGAGAAACCCCTGGCTCGGCATCAGAAAGTTCATGACCGTGAAAATCGTTTTCTTCACGACACCACAATAATCGGCGCGCCCGGCGACCAGACAGATCTGGTTGCGAAAATCGATGATGACGGCGAGATCCGAACGACTGCCATCGCGCTGTGGCTCACAACGAAACGATGGCACGTTCAGCATGGTCCACCGTTTTTGTTCAACACCTTCAACTCCGTCGACATGTTTCGGGAACATGTTGCGGGCGAACATAGCGTGCGTGGCATACTCGCCGACAAAGCGGTAGGGCACGGAGTAAATGGGATCGGCGCCAGCGTAAACGTCCTGTACATAAAGCGTCGCTTTGCGCTCGTTCAAGTAATGCACCACACGTTTGAGCAGACCCTGGTACTTTTCGGGGTCGTACTTTTGTAGATTGTCCTTCCACCAAATCTCACCTTCGACTTCGGGCCAGGCGACGGCAAACGTGTCATTGACTGGACGACCCGTACAGTTGTGATCGGTATAAAACACCAGGGGGCCCTTTATCCCGAGTTTGGTGGCGTAGGCCTTGGCTTCGGTGTCGGGACCGCCCGCTCGGACGCGGCCACGGTCGTTTGCAATCGCTTCAAGGAACAGCTGGTCTTTGTTCAGGTTGTATTTATAAGTGACTGTCTTAAGACCGAGCTTTCGCTGTAGTGCTTCGGTGAACTCCATAGCTCTTCCTCGCAGCCTCCGGGATGGATACACCCCGCCGGCAGTTCTTGGACCAGGATGAGCAAGCATAACCGTGTGGCCGGGGCAGCGGCAACCGCCGTCCTCGATGCTTGTCGTGGCAACGCAACAAGGGCTAATGCAGCTTGATCTCGGGATAGACGCGCCGACGCAACGCGTTAGCGAACGTAAGCAGCACGACCCGATACCAACCGAACAGGGCGACCTGATGCATCTTGTAAAGGGAGAGATATACCAAACGGGCAATTACGCCTTCGACCATGACGCTGCCACGCATTAGCTGGTTCATCAACGCGCCCACTGTGGAGTACCTGCCGAGCGCCACTAACGAACCATAGTCACGATATATATAGCGCAGTAATGGACGACCGCGAAGACGGTTACGTAGCGATTTCGCTAACAGTGATGCCTGTTGATGGGCCGCCTGCGCCCGAGGTGGCACGGTCGCGGACGCGCCCTCGACCAACGGACAGGCAGCACAATCACCGAACGCGAAGACCCTGTCATCGCGGGTTGTCTGCAAGGTCGGTCGCACCAACAGCTGGTTAAACCGATTGCTCTCAAGTCCATCAAGGTCTTTGAGAAAGTCAGGTGCCTTGATGCCTGCCGCCCACACGCTGATAG
>QKEI01000035.1 GCA_003251795.1 Candidatus Muproteobacteria bacterium | reverse complement strand
GACGTGGCACAGCTCTCTCACGCCGATCTCGCGCACCTCGTCGCCGCCGACACCACGGCGGCGGCGCAGTCGCCGAGCGCACCCAACCAAGCAACAGCGAGTGCTACCACAGAAAAACACGTCGACACTTGTGTTCGCGCGGTGATAGATATGCGCCCCGATGTACTCGAGTCCGCGCTGGCAAACGCGGCGGTGGCATTCAGCCAGCCGATCGTGCTCGAAGAAATCGTCACACCGTTATTGCACACTATCGGCGAGCAATGTCGCATGGGCTGGTTGAGGTCTTCACAAGAGCACGCCGCGAGCGCGGTAATTCGTGCGTTTCTCTCGCAGCTACTCGCGGGCACGCAAGCAGCGAGCAATGCCCCAGTGATTCTAGTCGGAAGCCCGAAGGGTCAGAACCATGAGCTCGGTGCGCTGATGGCCGCAGTAGCGGCCGCCTCCGAGGGTTGGAAGGTGATCTATCTCGGGCCCAATTTGCCAGCCGACGAGATCGCCTATGCGGCAAATCAAACCGGTGCGCGGGTAGTCGCGCTCAGCATCGTCTATCCAGCGGACGATGTACGATTGCCTGATGAGTTGCGCCGGCTGCGTGCACAAATGCCGCGGGACAGCGTAATCATTGTGGGCGGTAATGGCAGCAGAGGTTATACCCACGCGCTTGAGGAAGTAAGAGCCATACGATCGAAGAATTTGGATGAGTTTCGCCTGAGCCTGCAAAAGTTTCGTCTGTCCTCCTAAAGATGCAATGCGTGAACAAGAAAAATTTCCCTATGATCGGTCGTTGCAGGCGAACAGGCATCGGCACTATGATAGTTTTTGCAGAGAGCACAAATAACTTAGTCCACGAAATCTGCGCGTACCACCTTCGCCGGAGGTAACAATAATGCTGCTAAAGTCCCTACTAGTAATCTCCACTGTAGCCTGTTGTGTGATCACTCCTTTTACCGCGTCGGCTGCCACCTCTGCGAGCGCGGAACTCATTAGCGCTAGCGGCGCAAGCGTAGGCAAAGCCAGCCTACAACAAGGCCCCAGCGGTGTGCTCATTCGCATCGAAGTGTGGGGACTCCCACCCGGTGCACATGGCATACACCTGCACGCCGTCGGCAAATGCAGTCCTGATTTCAAAGCGGCCGGCGGCCATATCAATCCACATAAACGGCCTCACGGTTTACTCAACCCGGACGGACCTGATCGCGGTGATCTGCCGAATCTTTTTGTCGGTGCGGGTGCTACGGGTAAGGCGGAGTTTTTCACGACGCGCGTATCACTGATGACGGGCACTGCGCCGCTACTCGATGAGGATGGCTCCGCCTTCATAATCCATGAGCATGCTGATGATCACATGACACAACCGATCGGCGGTGCCGCCGGACGTATTGCCTGCGGTGTGATCAAGGCGATGTAACGCGTTTGAGGTCCGGATATTGTGCAGGCCCGGTATTGGCCTGCTCGTAAGCGTACGCCACCTGCAGCACGCGCGCTTCATTGAATGGCTGGCCCACCAGCTGCAGACCGATCGGCAACCCGCTCTTCGTGAAACCACAAGGCACCGATATCGCGGGCAGGCTAATGAAATTGAATGGCAATGTATTGCGCGAACGCAGCCGGGCGTGGCCCGGCGGGTCCTTGCCAATCTCCGTGGCCGGTACCGGTGAAGCCGGCATGGCGAGGGCATCGAAACCGCGCATGACCTCATGCAACTCTTCGCTCAGCTTGCGTCGCAACCTTTGCGCCTGCACGTACTGTACTCCGCTGTAATAACCGCCAAGCTCGAGCGTCGCTTGTAATTCTTTGCTGAATGCCTGCGGCCGTTCACGCAAATCAGCCGCGTGATAGCTGGCCGCTTCCACGGCGATGATCAGTGCACCGGCGGCCAGAGCGGCGCGCATATCGGGCACAACAATGTCTTCCACGCTTGCGCCGAGATCACGCAACCTGCGCAGGCTCTCTTCGACGGCAACGACCACATCGGGCTCGCAATCCTCGAAAAAGTAGTCGCGCGCAACTGCGATTCTGCAGCCGCGGATGTTGTTGGCAAGCGCAGCCAGAAAATCGGGTACCTCGCGGCGCACGCAGCCCGCATCACGCTCGTCATAGCCGGCGAGCACCTGCAGCAATAGCGCGCAGTCGCGCACCGTCCGTGCCATGGGACCCACGTGATCCATCGACCAGGCGAGTGGCAGCGCGCCAAATTTGCTGACCCGCCCGAATGTGGGTTTGAGTCCGACAATGCCGCAGCAAGCCGCTGGCTGACGAACCGATGCGCCTGTATCGCTACCAAGCGCAGCGCACGCCAGCCCGGCAGCCACGGCTGCCGCCGAGCCCCCGCTGGAACCACCGGGATGATATGCGGGATTCCAGGGATTGCGCACAGGGCCATAGTGCACATTCTCGCTAGTGGTGCCGTAAGCGAGCTCGTGCATATTGGTCTTACCGATGAGGATCGCGCCCGCGTCACGCAGACGCTCGACGGCGGCTGCATCGTAGTCCGGTACCCAATCGGCAAATACCCGCGAGCCGAAGGTGGTGCGTATGCCGCGCGTCGCGAACAGATCCTTGATGGCTATCGGGATGCCATGCAGTGGTCCGAGGTAATTGCCTGCGCGGATGGCCGATGCGGCTGCCTGCGCGGATTCCCGCGCGCTCGCCTCCGTAACCGTGATGTAGGCATTGACGACCGCGTTGTAACGACTAATGCGCGCGAGCATCACGTCAGTCAAGTCTATGGGCGATATCTCTCCCGAAGCGAGCCGTGGCGCCAGCTCCGAGATACTCGCATAAGCGAGCTCAGTCTCAGACATTCTCGTCACCGCTTGCTAACACGCGGTAAATCGCTGCGGGCTCGACTTCGCGCAACTGAGGTTCCCATTTACGCAGGGTCCGCGCGACCCGGGCCATCGTCGGCAGGCGTGCACGGTACGCCTCCGCCTGCTCTGCGCTGACATCGTGCCCGAGAACCTCGCGCGCAAGCTGCTGCAGCTCACTCGTGGACAGGTCCGGTTTACTACGACCAGATGATCGAGCCATTGCTGCCTAGCGGTGCTTGAAACGCATACCGTGAACTGAGCATGAATGCAGAGAGCGCAACGCCAAGGGTACCACGGACCGCTTGCCTGCAATCACTCGCGCCTGGCCGAGTGCCGCTTGCTTCGTGCAGCGCTTATGGTTGATGATCCGGCCAAGGCTCGCTTTCCACCTAACCCCACATGCCGTCCACAGGTAACACACTATGAGTCTGCTCCACGAAAGCGCCATCTTTCTTGCCGCTGCCATTCTTGCCGTGCCGTTGTTCAACCGCTTCGGCTTCGGATCGGTACTAGGTTACCTGGCGGCGGGTGTGTTAATCGGTCCCTGGGGCCTCGGTTTAGTAAGCGGCGTCGACCATATCTTGCACTTCGCCGAGCTTGGCGTCGTCTTGTTGTTGTTCATCATCGGTCTCGAGCTACAGCCGTCGCGCCTGTGGGTGTTGCGCCGTTCCGTATTTGGGCTCGGCCTGGCGCAAGTGCTAATCACCGGAGCGCTACTCGCCGGGCTGGGCTACGCCATGGGCCTGCCCACGGGAACCGCCACCATCGCCGGCCTCGCACTGGCCTTGTCATCAACAGCGTTCGTACTGCAAATGCTCGCGGAAAAAAAACAGCTAACAAGCGCACACGGACGTGCGGCCTTTGCCATCCTGCTGTTCCAGGATCTCGCTGTTATCCCGCTGCTGGCGCTGATCCCGCTGCTCGGTCCGAGCCAGGCGCAGACACAGGCTTCGAACATGGTGGTGCAAACGGTTGTCGTGATCGCTGTCGTCGCCGGCCTGGTGCTCGGCGGAAGATTTCTCCTGCGGCACGTACTGCGCCTGATCGCGTCATCCAGCAATCATGAGATCTTTACACCAACCGCGCTGCTCGTGGTCATAAGTGCGGCGCTCTTGATGGATTTTGCCGGTGTGTCGATGGCGCTGGGGGCCTTTCTCGCGGGCATGCTGCTGGCCGATTCCGAGTACCGCCATGAGCTCGAGGCGAACATCGAGCCGTTCAAGCGCCTGCTGCTGGGGTTGTTCTTCATGGCTGTCGGCATGTCGGCCAACGTCGGTTTGGTAGTCGCCGAGCCGCTGCGCGTTTTGGCGCTGGCCGCCGGGTTGCTTACCGTCAAATTCCTGGTGCTGCTCATTCTAGGTCGATTGTTCAAATACAGCACGGAGTGTGCGAGAAACCTTGCCTTCGTCCTTCCGCAAGGCGGCGAGTTCGCGTTCGTAATCTTCGCAGCTGCCGCAGTTCACCAGGTAATGGCACGTGAGTTGGCGGATCTGCTAATCGTGGTCGTGACGTTGACAATGGCAGTGACGCCGCTACTGGTGTTTTTCAACGAACGCGTTGTGCAATCCTGGCTGCGACCGCACGGAGAGGAGCGTTTCGACACCATCGACGACAGTGATCATCAAGTAGTGATCGCTGGCTTCGGACGCTTCGGTCAGGTTATCGGCCGTTTGCTGCGCATGAAACAAATCCCGTTTACGGCGATCGAATCAAATGCGGAACAGGTACAGGTCGTGCGCCGCTATGGCAACAAGGTGTATTACGGCGACCCGGGTCGCCTGGATCTGTTGCGCGCGGCGCGCGTGGACAAGGCCAAGGTATTTGTGCTCACCATCAGTGACATGATTGCCTCGGTAAAGGCCGCTGAACTGGTTAAGAAACATTTCCCCAACGTCGCGGTCTATGCCCGCGCACGCAACCGCCATCACGCGCATCTATTGATGGACGTGGGTGTCAAATATGTCATTCGCGAGACCTGGCTGTCGGCTCTCGACATGGGACGACATGTGCTAGGTGACTTAGGACAAAGCGAGGAAGATGCGCGACACGCAGTCGAAACATTCCAGCGTCACGACGAGCAAACGCTGATCAGACAGCATGCGATTCACCACGATGAACAAAAATTGATCCAAAGCTCGAAAGACGCCGCGCTACAGCTGCAGGAGTTGTTCGAATCCGATGTCGCATCGCACGCCCAACAGCACGAATCAGGTACTGCCTGACGTTTACACAAAGCTAGGGACTGCCTTACACCTGACTCACAAGGTCGCGGCCGACAAGCGCTCGCATACTAACCATTCGATACCGCACCGAGCGCTGGCGAATCTGTACACCTATAATGTAAATGATGAACCAAGCGGCGACACCTAGGCACGAGACGCCGGTACTTGCCGGTCGCAGCAACGACACGCTGTGGCCGGTGCGGATCGGAGCGTTGGGGGTTCAGGCCGTTAAGGGCGTCCTATACCGGCTCTACGAGCGCCGGCTGATGGCGGAGGTGACGGGCCGGCTTATACCGCAACATGTAGGTCTAATTCAGGATGGTCATCGGCGTTACGCACGCAATGCCGGCTTCGCCGATATGCGCCAGGGGTACAACCTGGGGGCGTCTAAGACCGAAGAGGTGCTCGGCTGGTGCGTGCAACTGGGTATACCGCGGGTGACCCTGTGGTGGCTATCCACGGAAAATCTCGCCCGTGATCCCGAGGATGTCGCGGCCGTGCTCGGCGTAATAGAAGACAAGCTCGCGGAGTGGATTTCCGGGGGCCTGGCTGAGAGGCTGGGTATGCGCATCCGGCCGATCGGCAAGCTCGAGCTGCTACCTACCTCGGCAATCGCTGCACTGCGCGGTGCCGAGGCAGCAACGCGCCAGCACGGCGGGCTAACCGTCAATGTCGGGGTCGGATACGGTGGACGCCAGGAGATCGTCGATGCGGTCAAGGGCTACCTCTGGGAGAGTTTCGCCAGGGGCGATTCGCCCGAGGCGGTTATCGACCGCTTTTCCGCTGAGGTGGTCGACAAGTACCTTTACACCTACGACTCGCCCGATCCCGACCTAATCATTCGTACTTCAGGTGAGCTGCGTTTATCGGGATTCATGCTGTGGCAGAGCGCCTTCAGCGAATACTACTTCTGTGATGTCTACTGGCCGGATTTCCGCAAGATCGACTTCCTGCGCGCCATACGCAGCTACCAGCAACGCACTCGACGGTTTGGAAAGTAGCCCCGAGAACGCTTGGGCTAAATGAACTCGATCAGGCTCGGATCGAAGGTCACGTATTTTTGTCCCGGATTGTCTTTGAATCTCACGGTGATATGGTTTGTCACCGGTACGCCCTGGCGCAGAATTTCGTCATCGCCATCGATCGTGCCCTCGGTACCGCCGTCAACGAAGACGACCCAACCGCCCTCCCAGCCACCGCCGCTATTGCAGCTGACCTTATCGGTGCTGGGGCAGACACTGATACGCTCGCCGCGCATCACAGCCTCTTCGCGAGCGAGTTGCAGATCGACCGCGAGGTTGTGGGCGACACCTACGATACGCGTCTCGATGACGTAGTTAACATAGCTGGGAAGCGCGATGGCGGCCAAGATGCCGGCAATCGCCACTACGATCATCAACTCTATCAAGGTGAATCCGGCGTTGCCTTTCGATTGACTCTTTCTGAAACCCATTACCCCACCCCCGCTTCGATAACTATTTGCATCAGTCGCAGCGGATTTTGTTGATGCCAGTGAGACCATTGGCCAACACGACGATCTCACGCCCGGGCTCGCCCGAGTGTTGATTTTCACATAGCGTGAACACGGCGATGCGTTCGCACTCCTTGACCGAGCTAGGGCTATTGGACGTCAGCTGACGGGAACACCCAGCCTGATTGGTGCCCTTAGGACCACCGCCGGCGCCACCTCCACCGCCACCTCCACCACCGCTGGGTGGTGGAGGTGCAGCCAGGGCGTCGTTGATTCCTAACAGGGTCAAAACGACGTTTCCGGCGAGACCTGCGATATCGAGGCCATCTTTCGACGGGCTATCGACCTTCCCAGGCGCTCCGGCGGTAATGACAAGGGCCAGCGCCGCCGCCAGGGAAAACCGGCCAGCGTTGATGAGTAGCACGCTTTTTCTTACTGCACACATTTATAAAACACCTGTAAAAAAGCCTATCGGCAATAAAGAAATGGCAAGATCCGTGCCGCGCCCACTCTATTTAGGTCTGGAAGAAACAAACTTATATAAATCATATACTTATATGAAACCAGACATCCGGGCGACCTCACGACTGACCGCTCATCCGCATTGGCATAGCCGCTACTCGGCAGCATCCGACCACGGAAAAGGCACAATCCGCCCATGAGTCCTCTGGCAGTGCGCACCACCGTCGGCGGCCCGCAGCCACCACCCTATTGGGGCAACGCCACCATCCGGGGACTAGACCGTTGCGAACGAGGTCGGGTGTCTGGCACAGTGCCCCCAGTCATCATGCGCCGGGCCCGCACCGGCGTGTGCCAGTCGTTTGCAGGAAAGAGGAACCACCATGCTCAAACCAATCGCACTCACTGTCGTGATCGCCGCCCTCGCGACCTTACTGGTCGCCTGCACCTCGGAGGAGCAGCAGGCCAAAATTTTCGTCAGTGTCACGGCAAACAAGTTTGACCTCAACGAGCAACAGAAAGCGAAGTTGTTCGAGGTCGCCATGGTCGCGCTTGATCTCCGTACGGAGATGACCCAGGACAGCAAGGAGCTTAAGCAGGAATTGTTGACCATGTTGAGCGCGGAAACGCTCGATACGGCTAGGATAAATCGAGTGCTTGAAGAAAAAGAGGAAATATTCCGCAAGTACTCGCGCCTCTTGGTAGCGGACTTTGCCGAATTGCACCGCACACTCACCGCTGAACAAAAACAAAAGCTCATCGAGACGTTGAAGAAACGCGACGCCAGAAGCGCGCTGCGCACTTCTTCAGAAGCTGCTTGCCAGACCGGAGTCTAGCCCGAGGCGTTAGCACCCCTAAGGCAACGCATCGTAAGCCATGCGAACGCGTCGTCGTTCGCCGCGCTTGAGGTCATAGATATCACACTCATCATACGGCAGGGAGTAAACGTGCATGGTTACGGCGGGCGCACCGAATGCCGCCGGATTCTCTACACTGTGCAAGTCTGCAGGCCCGTCCACATGCCCTACTCCACCATCGACTGGGGCGCCTAACGGCTCGAGCACCAGCGGCTGCTCAGATACCAAACGGAAATTCTCGAAACGAAGCCGGCCGCGTTCGACCCGAGCCCAGCACAGCTCACCTTCGTGTCCGTGAATCGGCGCCTTGTGGCCGATACCCCAGCAGAGCACCAGGATCTCGAACGCCACGCTCTTGTGCACCAGGTGACGTGTATAGCGCTCGGACCGATAACTTATATAGGCATCGAGCGCACGTGGTTCTATTAAAGTCTCGTTAAGGTAGGCCTGGATGCGATGAACGTCCGCGCCGCGCGCTGCCATCCTCTCCAGCGAGTCGACAAAACTCTCTGTGCTCACATAGCGCGCCACGAATCCACTTCCGCTGAGCCATCGCCAATGCACCGCCACTCCGCGTCACGCCGGACGGACCAGCGGAGCGCCTGCGCGATATCGTAGTCCGGACCACTATTCATACGTCTCCAATACGAGTTGTGCGCGGCCGAGCCGGCAGGCCAGTTTCGCGAAAAGCGATGCAACCACGCGCGCTGATCGTAGGCCACGCGAATGGCGTCGAAACGCACGCTTCCAAGGGTAATGCCGTAAAGGCTGCCGATAGGCGTAATCGGTGATGTCGAGATGCGAGTCACCAGACCTGCCGTCAGACCGCGAAAGTTAGGCATGCCGGCGGAACCGTTGTTCATGAGCAGGTGCTGTCGCCTGCACACGTAGAAATCCTGCGCAAATGGCAGGCACGTGTGCGTGCAAGCAAAGGCGCGTACGTCGGCAGCCTTAAGATAGTGTTTCACCTGCGCCTGCGTGGTGGTCTGGTCGCTGGTCTGACAGCCGAGGCTCAGGCGCAATCGCTGGTCGAGCGGCTCCATGTTCTCCACTGCAAAGGCCCAGCCGGCAAGCGACTCCGCATCGCCATGGAGGATACCTATGCGCTCTTCACCGACCTGCGCCGTGAGGTACATGGGCAAAGCAGACAGTTCCCGCACAAGCGCGCCGCATCCTTGGGCACGCTCGCGCAGCCGCAACATGATCTGGTTGGAGTAATCGACAGTAACCTGATCGACGTACGGCGGATAATTACAACCGCACCCTGCGAACTCGTCGCTGCCGAGCTCCGCTTCCACGTTGCCCTGAATAGCATTATGTCGCAGTACCGTTTCGTTTATCTCGTTGAAGCTTTCGTAATCGATGTCGAACCAGTTGAAATCACCATTAAACACCACCGTAATTGGTGGCCCCGAACGTTCCTCGGCCCGGATGATTTCCAACAAGGTGCGCAAGGCCTCGATATTGCCGTAGAGCCCGCCGACGATATAAAGCGTTTCAGCCTGCAGCACCGGCGCACTGCGCAACGCGCTAGCACGATAGCGGTAATGCGGTGGACAGGTGCGTCCGAGCGGGGAGGCGGCGAGGTCCATATCGATCATGTTTTTCCAGTTGAATGAACCGTTACCAATTGCCACCGGTACTAGTAAAGGCGTGCGCGATCAAACCCCCGTCCGGCTGCCATATATACAGCCGCCCTCCGGGGTTTTCTTTTAGCGGTTCGATCTTGCCCGAACCGACCATATCCATCGGGTATTGAAAGCTGATACTTGGTGCGGTGCAGGCAACGGTGCCGTTCCAGCGCGTGTGTATAGACCGGTGTACGTGGCCGCAGATTACCGCCTCGATCTGCGGGTGCTGCCGGATGATCTCACCCATATCGGCTGAGCCACGCAAGCTCATGTTATCGAACACAGGCAACCCTGTAGCAAAAGGCGGGTGGTGCATGAAAATGAGGGTCGGACGCTGCGGTGCCTCCGCCAGTCGTGCTTGTAGCCAGGCCAGGCGTCGCTGACACAATTCGCCCTTATCGCGTCCAGGCACAAGCGTGTCGAGAGCGATCAGGCGCAACGGATAATCGTCCACTACGTAATGCACGAACTCCCCAGTATCCGCCAGGTAAGGCTTATCGGGAAACGCGCGGCGCAAATTCTCGCGATCGTCGTGGTTACCAGGAATCACATAGCAAGGCATGGGTAGCGTCGCCAGCGTCTGCGCGACAATGGCGTATTGTTCGGGCGCGCCGTCGTTAACCAGGTCGCCCGTCGCCAATACGACGTCTGGGGCTGGCCGTAATGCCTTCACATGCGCAACCGGCGCGTGTCGACCGTGCCTGCTGGCGTTTGCACGCGCAAGTCTACGTGAAAGTCGCTGATCTGCACGATGATCAAAGCGTCCGCCATGCGATCACCGGTCTACTCTGGTCTCTTGTATTTTGCATATAGCTCGACGATCAATGCACGATTGTCGGCAAACCGCCAGGGATTGTCGATCTTGCGTCCATCGTGGCTCAGCATCGTCACGGGATCGAGGACAATTACTCGGGCGATCTCGATGGTATCGATGGGCGCGAGCAGCGAGTAATCTTTGATAGGCGTCACTGGCGTGCAAAGAAAGAGAAACACGCGGCCATTCTCGAGTGTGCGCAGCAACGGACCCGTCGTTACCTCGAGCCCTGTCTCTTCGCGCGTTTCGCGGATGGCAGTTTCACGCGCCGTCTCCCCTGTCTCGTGCTTGCCCATGGGGATGCGTATGTCGCCGCGAAAGGTACCGATACCTAACACCACGCCCTTATCCGTGGGAATAAAGCAGCCCGCTGCCTTGATACCGGTCGTCGGCTCCTCGGCCGCAACGACAACGCCGATCAGCCCTAGGAGCACAATGAAAATGAGGCGATGAATCACAGTTTAGCGGTCGATTCTCATGCGGGTGGCTGTGGCCACCTTGCCGCGTCAACACGGGGCGCAATAACTGGATCTAGCCGAGCGCCACACTGTCGTGGCGTTCGAGCCACGTGCTTATTCTATTTTCTGCTTGCAGCGCCGAACTCTTAGTGTTGGCTGTCGCGGAGCGTGCAAGTCCGGCAAAATCAAACAGAGCGCGATCGGCCAGTTGCGACGGCGCAACATGTTGTAAGGCCCGAAAGATCGTCTCCAGTCGGCCCGGAAACTGCTTGTCCCAGGCCTGCAGCATCCCCTTGATGAGATTGCGCTGAAGATTCTCCTGCGAGCCGCATAGATCACACGGAATCACCGGAAACGCGCGTGCTTGCGCATAGCGCGTGATGTCCTTCTCGCGGCAGTAGGCCAGCGGCCTGATGACGATGTGGCGGCCGTCATCGCTTCGCAGCTTCGGCGGCATGGCCTTGAGCTTGCCCCCGTGAAACAGGTTCAAGAACAGCGTCTCGATGATGTCGTCGCGATGATGCCCGAGCGCGATCTTGCTCATGCCATGGTCGCCGGCATAGCGGTAAAGAATGCCGCGGCGCAGGCGCGAGCATAATCCACACATGGTCTTGTTTTCCGGAATCACGCGCTTCACGGTGCTGTAGGTATCTACATCGATCACATCGAAAGCGACCCCGTGTTCGCGCAAATAATCCGGCAGCATGTGTTTCGGATAACCGGGATGTCCCTGATCGAGGTTCACCGCCACCAGCTCGAAATCGATTGGCGCGCTGCGCTGCAGGCTGCAGAGGATGTCGAGCATGGTGTAAGAATCCTTGCCGCCGGAGAGGCACACCATAACGCGATCGCCCTGCTCGATCATGTTGTAATCGACGATGGCGTTACCGACCTCGCGGCGCAATCGTTTCTGTAGCTTATTGAGGTTCACCTGTTGTCTTCTCAATGGCGATGGCATAGGCGTAGCACTCGGTTCACAGTTGCTCATTAAGCAGTATAAACCGCCCGACGCGCGGGGACACTAGGAACCGCTTGACCCGTTTTGCGTTCGCGCAATAATCGGCACTCGCAACCGGAGTATGACTGCGTTTAACGACTCTCCCAGGAACCCAGACCATGATATTGATGTGCTCGCAAAAATGTTTTCCTGCATCACTTGCGCGGTTATGCGGAATCGTCAGCCTCGCCGCTGCGTTGGCGCTTTCCTGTCTGCTGCCGGTTCAGGTCTTGGCCGACGCCGCGGCAATTCAGCCAAAACAGCAACTATCGGATCACGATTCGGCGTTGCGAGCACTACTGTGGCTACGCACCTCCGGCGAATACGAAGCGCTGTGCTTGCAAACCTTCAACACGGCACTGGCGCACGTACGTGACACCGTAAGAACTCCTTCGGCGGACAAACGGGTGAAGCCGCCGGCAGTGGTGATGGATCTGGATGAGACGGTGCTGGACACTTCCGGGTACTCCGTGTACCTGCTGAGTAAGGGTCTGAAACATCATGAGGCACACTGGCGCAATTGGAACCGCGAGAACCTGGACCAAATCCGCTTGGTACCGGGCGCAAGACAATTTATCAAGAACGTCGAGAACGAAGGCGTGCACGTGGTTTTTATTTCCAACCGGCCAGACGCGGGTCGGGACGGTACCATCCAGGTTTTGCGTAAGTTCGACCTGGCGACGCAGGCGGCGCTCAACGATGCGAACGGCGTCAAACTGCTCTTGCGCACGAACACGTCTAGCAAGCAAAGCCGACGCGATAAGGTAAACGACAAATACACGGTGATCGCGTTGCTCGGTGACAATCTCAATGACTTCTCCGACGATTTCCGCTCACCGGCAGTCAACTCGATCGACGAACGCCGCGCCATGGTGCGCAAGCACGCCGCCGCCTGGGGCAGCCGATGGTATGTACTGCCGAACCCGATCTATGGCAATTGGACCAGATATATCGACTGGAAAAATGCGGAACAATACTTTGAGAATTCAAAATAATTATCGTCTATTTCTGTTGCTGGCGAACGGACAACAGATACGCGATACTACTTCGATGTGATACTGGTAAGTCGCTTTACGGCTCACGACTAACGCTTCACGACACATGAATTACGCGCCCGTAGCTCAGCTGGATAGAGTACCTGGCTTCGAACCAGGTGGTCGGGGGTTCGAGTCCCTCCGGGCGCGCCAATAAGATCAGCCAGTTGCGATCGATAGCTCAACCTTTCTTACT
>QKEI01000192.1 GCA_003251795.1 Candidatus Muproteobacteria bacterium | reverse complement strand
TGGGAGCAATTCACTAAATCGGTATATCCGGAAATTCGCGGCAAGATCGTTCCAGCTCCGTATTTCGATGAAGCCCTGAAACTGCGCGATCAATATCGGGCGGCGCATTCGGTCGCTAATAGACCGGGTGATTAATAGCAGCCTGCGAGGTAAATGTAGTGGCAATTCGGCATCCAATTTACATCGGTACCTCGTTACTTTGCGGCAGCGTCAACGAACGGCCGCATCCTTTGCCGCTGTACAAACGCGAGGCGTGCGTTTCATGCCTGTCATTTTTGGTCGCGCTCGTGTTGGTCATCGTCTCGCTCGGTGGGTGTTCTGTGCGCAAGCTCGTCGCCAAGTCAGTGGGGAATGCCCTGGCGGAAGGTAGTTCCGTCTATGCGACCGACAACGACATCACGCTTGTTGGTGATGCGATTCCGTTCGGGTTGAAGACGATGGAAGGACTGCTGGCCGAGGCGCCCGAGCACCGACCGCTGCTGGTCGCTGCGGCAAGCGGTTTTGTGCAATACGCATATGTCTATGTGGATCTGCCCGCGTTCGCGGTGGAGAACGAGGATCCCTCCCAGGCACGGACACTGCGTCAGCGCGCGAAGCGACTTTACCTACGCGGTCGGGACTATGCACTCAGGGCTGTGAGGCTGCGTGTGCCGGACCTGGATCAGCGCCTGAAGGAGAATCCCGAATCGGCGCTTGCGTCTCTTCGCGCCAAGGAAGTACCAGAGCTTTATTGGGCAGCGGTAGCACTGAGTGCTGCCATCTCGGCGGATAAGCAAGACATGCGCCTCGTAGCCGATCTACACCTGGTCGAGCCGATAATCAAGCGCGCGTTGCAGCTGGACGAAGACTTCGATAACGGCGCTATCCACCAATTCTTGATCAGTTTCGAAGCCGGTCGCTCCGCCGCTCAGGGAGGCAGTATCGAGAGAGCGCGCACACACTTCGAGCGCGCGATGGAGCTCGCCCACGGCCAGCAAGTGAGTCCACTCGTGTCGTTCGCCGAGAGCGTATCGGTGAGCACACAGAATCGCCAAGAGTTCGAGACTTTGCTGCGGCAGGTGCTGAGCTTTGATGTGACACAAGCGCCGTCGTACCGTTTGGCCAATCTCGTTGCGCAGAAGCGTGCGCGTCTGTTGTTGTCCCGGATCGATACGCTTTTTATCAGCAATTAATGCCATGGACTTCAGGGGATCTGTGTCAGTGCTCAAGATCGACAACAACGGTCGTTTCGCGGATTGGCTATGCCAAACGGCGAACGCAGCTAAGTCGTTCGCCCGAGCAGCTGAGGACGGGCTGACCGGTTTCGCGCTACTGGCCATGGTTGCGCTGCCTATCATCGAGGTCGTCGGCCGCGCCCTAATCGGCGCCACGATTCCAGGTTCGATCGATTACGTCCGGCATCTAACACTGTGGGTGACTTTTCTGGGTGCTGGCATTGCAGCGAAGCAGCAGAAACATCTGGCCTTGGGTTTTGCCAGCTTCCTGAAAGGCCGTCAGCGCGACGCGGCCAGCATGATCGCCGGTGCCGTGGCTACGGTGGTCACCCTGGTGTTGGCATGGGCATCACTTGAGTTGCTGCAGGCAGACCGTGGCGCTGCGACCAAGCTAGGAGCGTTTATTCCCCAATGGATCGCCGAGATCATCATGCCGATCGGGTTTGCCCTGATCGGTGTGCGTCTTCTCACGCACGCGCCGGTCGGTTGGGTCAGGTTCGCTACAGTCGCAGCGATACTTCTGACATTCGCACTTGCCTACTGGCCCGAGTACGCGCGCTCGCCGTTGTTGTTCCCGGGTTTCGGCATCGTCTTGGTAGCCGCGCTGGCCGGTGCACCGATCTTCGTAATTCTAGGGGCTGTCGCGTCGCTGCTGTTCTTTGTCGACGCCGTACCACTTGCCTCGATTCCAGCCGAAGCGTATCGCATTGGATCCAACCCGATCCTGCCCACCATTCCGCTATTCACCCTCGCTGGAACGGTACTCGCGGCGGGCAAAGCATCCGACCGGCTGGCACGGCTGTTCCAAGTACTCTTCGGCTGGATCCCGGGCGGAACGGCGGTTGCCACCGTTACCGTTTGCGCATTCTTTACGACTTTCAACGGCGGGTCGGGCGTTACCATTCTCGCCCTCGGCGGACTGATGCTTCCAATTTTGCTCCGCCAAGGTTACCGCGAGCGTTTCTCGATCGGCGCACTTACGTCCTCGGGCAGCCTCGGTATTTTGTTGCCCCCGAGCCTACTAATCATCCTTTACGGCGTATCGGCACACACGCCGCTCGATCGCCTGTTCCTCGCCGGTATGGTACCGGGGTTTCTGCTGATCGCAATGTTCAGCATCTACGCCGTTTATAACGGTTGGCGACTACGAGGCGAGCGACGACGGTTCGACGTGCGCGAAGCGCTGGCGGTGATTTGGGAAGCCAAATGGGAAGTGTTGCTACCAATAGGCGTGTTATTCGGCATCTTCTCTGGATATGCCACGCTGGTCGAGGTGGCGGCACTCGTCGCGGCCTATGCACTAGTCTTGGAGTTTTTCGTCCATCGCGAGCTGAGTTGGCAGCGTGATCTTTCGCGCCTGCTGATCGATGCAGCCATCATGATCGGCGGCATCATGATCATCCTCGCCTGCGCCATGGGGCTCACCAGTTACTTGATCTATGCCGATGTGCCCACCCAGGCGACCGCCTGGGTACAAGCCGGTATCGAGTCGCGCTGGGTGTTTCTGCTCGCCCTC
>QKEI01000216.1 GCA_003251795.1 Candidatus Muproteobacteria bacterium | reverse complement strand
AGCCGATGGTCGCAGTTGCATGCCAACCTAGGTCGTAGTGGGAACGATTGACGCCGCGACCGACGACGGCTTGCGTCTCTAGGCCGACGATATACGCATCCAGCAAAGCCTCACCGCCAGCGTCGATTTGTTCTGCCAGCGCCAGCAGAGCCGGAAACAACACCGCGGTGGCATGAGTGACGCCGGGTAGAAAGATGTCATCGTAATCAAGCGCGTGCGCTGCCGTGCCGTTAGCCAGTGCCGCCCAGGGCGCCGGTACTGCGGTACGTTGTCCGACTACAGTCGATGACCCCTCACCCCATGACGCGATGGCGTGACGTACCCGTGATGCAGCTTCGTCACCGGCGCCAGCAACCAAACAAGCAACCACGTCCTCGATTGCATGCTCGGCACGGGTCAGTGCCACCTCGGACCAGTCGGCCGGGGTCTCGGCTGCCCATTTGGCGAGTTGGTTGATTACGGTCATGGCAGTTCCGTCAGGTCAATGGAGTGTAAGCCATTCTATGCGAGCGCACGGCTTGTGAAAACCGTCGTTGCCAACGTTGCGCTATTCGTAATTTGGCATCTACGTGCGCGAGCGACGTGCCAGGATAGCAACATGGCGCCTCCAGCGTATCCCCTCGTGTAACGCTCGCCCTATCCTGCTGCAATAGCACGGCACGTCAGGAAGGAGGCGTTAGGCATGAGCCAAGAAACGAGGCCGCGGGCCGAACCGACCATTTTCGATGGAATTAAGATTACTGTCGCAGGAGCGTTACTTGTGGCAAGCCTATTTGCATTGTTGGGTTCACTGGATGCCCAGTCGACCTTGGAGCGCGTGCAATACTTATTTGCGGGTCTCGGTGTTGGCGCGATCATGCCAGCGACATTCTTGGCTTCGCAGCTGTTTCTTTTACCGCCACGAGGCAAGTCAATCGCACATCGGCGACGTTGCAAACCCTCAGCAACGGCCCAAGCACACGACTAACGGCTCATCGCCGACGATAGACGGGGTCAACTCCCAACTCGGTTTCAACTTGACACGATATTCGTTCACTGCGGCGGTGGTGGAGATCGTTTTGCAATGGCTCATGGCAATGAGCCATTGCAAAACCACGAAGGTTTAACGACTTACGATTGCGTGATTTCGGCATGATGGGCTACGAGCGATAAGCGGTCCGGTGCGGGCGTGTACTATGCTTATTGATGGGTTTAGTCGATGTTCGACACTTCATGGGTTGCACCTCCTTGATGGATCTCCGCGCGAAACGACTGTCTGTGCTTGTGCTGCTGGCACTCCTGCTTGGCGGCCTGGCACCGTGCGTTCGTGCGGATTTGTTCAATACGGAGAATGGAAATCTGAACGGGCGTTGGCTGGATACTTTCTGTGGTTCGGCGCAACAGCCATCGCCAGCCGCGACGGCGTGCATCAGTTACCTGCAAGGTGTCAACGACGCGACCCGGGTCATGCCGCACTATCTCGGCAACGAAAAGCACGTGCAACGCGCCGGGGCCGGGGTGTACTGTCTACCCAACGGCACGTCGCTCGACGACATGGTGGCGGCGATCCGCGCCTATATGTTCAACCGCCCGCAGATCAAGGAGACCAGCGCCAGCCAGGTGGTGGTGGATGCGTGGCAAGCTGCCTTCCCCTGCGAGAAATCGGCGCATCTAAGCCGCAACGACTGACGCGCCTGTCGGCAACGACCATTAACCATCGCTAGAGCATGTACGGGCTCTTGTAGCGTTCCAGGATCTTGATGTAGTTCGCCCGTTCGAAGGCCGTGGGGTCAGCCACGTGCTGCTGGCTCATGGAACCTTTCATCTGTTGCACTGAGCTGTACTCTTTTTGTTCCATCCACCGTTCCAGCCCATCGCGCAATGTAGTCAGAAACTCGATACCGTTTTTCAACAGTGCGGATGTTGTCATCACAGCATCGGCGCCGGCCATCAAGTATTTGACGACTTCGACGTGGCTATGCACGCCCGTTGTCGCCGCCAACGAGGCCTTAATGCGGCCGTACAGCAGCGCAATCCACAGCAACCGCAAGCGTATCTGGTTGGTACCACTAAGGTTCAGGTTATGGACGATCTCGAGCTCGTCGATATCGAAGTCCGGCTGCCATAACCGATTGAACAATACCAAGGCGTCGGCACCGGCATCATCGAGCTGCTTCGCGAAATGACCGAATGAGCTGAAGTAGGCGCCCAGTTTGAGCGCCACAGGAATCGAGACTGAAGCCTTGACGTGCTTGAGTATCTCCAGGTAGCGCTGCTCGACCGATTGTCCGGAGACGCTCATATCAGCTGGGATATAGTAGATATTGAGCTCGATCGCGCGGGCACCGGCCTGTTCCATGTTCTTGGCATAGTCGATCCAACCCTCGTTGGTGATGCCGTTCAGGCTGGCGATCACCGGAATATCGACGGCCTCTACCGCGCCATGCAGTAGTTCCAAATAGTCTTCCGGCCCGGCATGATAGTCGTCAACGGCAGGAAAGTAGCTCAACGATTCGGCAAAGCTGTCGCTGCCGTGCGACATGAAATATTCCATGGCAGCGCTTTCGTGTTTGAGCTGTTCCTCGAAAAGCGAAAATAGCACTACCGCCGCCGCCCCGGCGTCTTCCATGCGCTTAATATTGTCGAGTTCTGCCGACAACGGTGACGGTGATGCCACGATCGGATGCTTTAACTTCAGCCCCATGTAGGTGGTATGTAAGTCCATGGCACTTTCCTTACGTGGTTACAAGTTAGGCGGTGACAATTAGTTTGGTTTGGCAGCGTAGCGCTGCGGATCAACACTGGCCGCCATCTCTTCGTATATGCTCCACTTTAGATTGACGTGCGCCTGTGCCAGCTGCATTAGCTCATCGGCATGTTGCGGATTGGTGCGTCGGAGCATGCTGTAGCGTAATTCGCGGTAGGCGTACTCCTTCAACGGAATTGTCGGCCGGTGAGAATCGAGCATGAACGGGTTCCTACCGTCGCGTCGCAGATCCGGGTTGTAGCGCATGAGCGGCCAGTAGCCGCTTTCGACGGCTAGCTTCTGCTGCGTTAGCACGTGCTCCATGTTGATGCCATGAGCGATGCAAGGGCTGTAAGCGAGGATCAAGGACGGACCCGTATAAGTCTCGGCCTCGCGAAACGCCAGCAGTGTCTGCTGCGGGTTGGCGCCGAGCGCCACCCGCGCCACATAGACGTTGTCGTAGGAAATCGCCTGCAGTGCCAGGTCTTTCTTTTGCACCGCCTTACCGCCGACGGCGAACTTAGCGACGGCAGCGAGCGGAGTCGACTTGGACATCTGTCCACCGGTGTTGGAATAGACCTCGGTGTCCATCACCAGCACGTTGATATTGCGATCCATGGACAACACGTGATCCAGTCCGCCATAGCCGATGTCATAGGCCCAACCGTCGCCGCCGACCAGCCACACGCTACGCCGCACCAACTGGTCAGCGAGGGACAATAAGTGCTTGGCGCGCTCGTCATCGAGGGCTTGCAGCTGCTGCTTGAGCTCGGCAACGCGCACACGTTGTTCGCGTATCTGCGATTCTTCGTCTTGCGGTGACGATATCAGTGCCTCGACCAGCTCGGCGCCGAGCGTCGTTTGGAGCTCCCGCAGCAGTTGCTCGGCTATGGCCCGATGTTTCGCTGCCGTTAGTTGGAAGCCGAGACCGAACTCAGCGTTGTCTTCAAAAAGTGAATTCGACCATGCTGGCCCACGTCCTTCCTGGTTTACCGCCCACGGCGTGGTTGGCAGATTACCGCCATAGATCGAGGAGCAACCGGTGGCATTGGCGACGAGCAGGCGGTCGCCGAAGAGCTGTGACAACAGCTTGACGTAGGGCGTCTCGCCGCAGCCGGCACAGGCGCCGGAGAACTCGAATAGCGGCTGCAGGTACTGCACGCCACGCACGGTGCTGAAGTCGATACGCCCGCGCTCGTTGTCTGGCAGACGCTGGAAGAAATCGATGTTGCTGCGCTCAGCCTCGAGTACCGGAGCCTTCGAGCGCATGTTGATTGCCTTCATGCCGCTCTTTTCCTTGCTCTTGGCGGGGCAGGCGTCGACGCACAGGGCGCAGCCGGTGCAGTCTTCTACATAAACCTGCAACGTGTAGTGCACGTCGGGGAAGCCACGCCCGCTGAGCGGTGCTGAACGAAATGACGGCGGCGCCTTGTCCAGCTGGGATTTGTCATAAAACTTCGAGCGAATGACGCTGTGCGGGCAGACGAAGCTGCAGTTGCCGCACTGGATGCAGAGCTCCGGCTCCCACACGGGCACGAACAGCGAGATGTTGCGCTTCTCCCATGCCGCTGTGCCGCTCGGATAAGTGCCATCATTTGGCAGCGCGCTGACCGGCAGCGCATCGCCATGCCCGGCGATCATCATGGCGGTGACGTTGCGTACAAACTCCGGGGCGTCCGTTGGAACCGGCTCGCGCATAGGAACCTGGCTGCTCGCCCGACCCGGAATCTTGACCCGGTGCAGGTTCGCTAGCGTCTGGTCCACTGCCTTAAAGTTCTTGCGCACCACTTCCTTGCCTTTCTTGCTGTAGGTCTTGGTGATAGCAGCCTTGATCTTGTCGATGGCCTCCGCCTGCGGCAGCACGCCGGAGATGGCGAAGAAGCAGGTTTGCATGATGGTGTTAATGCGTGTGCCGAGCCCCGCATCGCGCGCCACCTTATAGGCATCGATCACGTAGAAAGAAAGTTTCTTGTCGATGATCTGCTGCTGTACGGTGCGCGGCAGCTGTCCCCACGTATCATCAGCACCGTACGGACTGTTCAAAAGGAAGGTGGCACCGTCGGCTGCATGGGTCAGAACGTCGGTGGTCTGCAAGAAGTTGAATTGATGGCAACCGATAAAGTTTGCTGATTGTACGAGATAGGTCGACCGGATCGGTTCGGGGCCGAAACGTAAGTGCGACACGGTTTGCGAACCGGATTTCTTCGAGTCGTATACAAAATAACCCTGGGCGTAGAAACGCGGGTCTTCTCCGATGATCTTGATACTGTTCTTGTTTGCGCCTACCGTGCCGTCGGCACCGAGACCGAAAAACATCGCCCGCACCGTGTCTGCCCGTTCGATGACAAAAGCGGGGTCGTAATCAAGACTGGTGTGAGAGAGGTCGTCATTGATGCCGATCGTGAAGTGATTTTTCGGTTGTGTTTTGGCGAGCTCACCATAGATCCTCTTGACCATGGCGGGGGTGAACTCTTTCGACGAAAGCCCGTAACGTCCACCGATCACCCGTGGCATCGCACGAAATGGCGATGCCGGCGTGGCTAGCGTCTCCGCCAGGGTCGCGACCACATCCATATATAAGGGCTCGCCCACGGCAGCCGGGTCCTTGCTGCGGTCGAGCACGGCAATCGCCTTGGTCGATGGTGGCAGGCTGTGCAGGAAATGTTCGGCGGAAAAGGGCCGGTAGAGATGCACCTGTAGCAAACCGATCTTTTCACCCTGCGCCTGCATGAAGGCCACGGTTTCCCGCACCGTTTCGGCGCCGGAACCCATGAGCACGATGATGCGCTCGGCTGCCGGGTCGCCGTGGTAATCGAACAATTGATAGCGGCGTCCCGTCAGCTTGGCGAAGCGCTCCATATTCGACTGCACGATCGCCGGCGCATTACGGTAGAAGGGATTGGCAGTTTCGCGCGCCTGGAAGTACACATCGGGGTTCTGTGCCGTGCCGCGTATGCAGGGATGGTCCGGGTTGAGCCCGCGGGAGCGATGCGCAAGCACCAGCTCTTCGCGGATCATCGCGCGGATCTCCTCGTCGGACAGCAATGTTATCTTGCTTACCTCGTGTGAAGTGCGAAAGCCGTCGAAGAGATGCACGAACGGCACGCGCGCCTCGAGTGTCGAGGCCTGGGCGATCAGCGCCATGTCGTGCGCCTCCTGCACCGAGCTGGAGGCAAGCATCGCAAAGCCTGTGGGACGCACGGCCATGACGTCCGAGTGGTCGCCGAAGATAGATAGTGCCTGTGTCGCCAACGAGCGCGCGGCGACATGAAACACTGCCGCCGTAAGCTCGCCAGCGATTTTGTACATGTTCGGGATCATCAGCAGCAGACCCTGTGATGCCGTGAAGGTGGTAGTGAGCGCGCCTGTCTGAAGTGCGCCATGCACCGCGCCGGCAGCACCGGCCTCGCTCTGCATCTCCACCACCACGGGTATGTTGCCCCAGATATTTTTTCGACCTTCCGTAGACCACTGGTCAGCCAACTCACCCATGGTCGAGGACGGTGTGATCGGGTAGATAGCGCAGACTTCGTTGGTTCTGTAGGCCACGTAGGCAGCGGCCTCGTTGCCGTCGAGAGTCGTTAATTGTCTGTTCACGAGTGTGTCTCTAGGCACTGATATGCAGCGTTACGCTGGCTCAGGCACCATTTCGATGGCATGACACGGGCATTGTTCGAAACACACGGCGCAACCGGTGCACAGGTTGTAGTCATAGCGATAGCGTTTGCCCGGCCCGAGCTTAATGACGGCGTCCTCCGGGCAGGCGGCGTAGCAGCCGTCGCACTCGAAGCAGTTTCCGCAGGACAAACAGCGCCGCGCCTCGTACACGGCCTCTTTTTCCTTGAGACCTTGCACCACCTCATCGAATCCGCTCAGGCGCTTCTTGATATCGAGATGGTCCTGGGGGCGCTGAGCGGCATCGGTAAAGTACCACACGTGCAGTTTGTCGAAGCTTGCCAACTCATGCTTTGCCAGTTTGGAATAGGTTGTGCCCCTAAGGTAGGCGTTGATGTGGCGCGCGGCCTTCTTACCGTGTCCGACTGCGACGGTCACGGTCCGCTCTGACGGTACCATGTCACCGCCGGCGAACAGTCCCGGATAACCGGTCATCAGGTTCTCATCTACTATGATCGTGCCGTCTTTCTGGAAGGCAAGTTTCGGCACGTTGCGCAAGAACCCCGTGTCTGAATCCTGGCCCAGTGCCAGGATGAGCGAATCCGCCTGTAGCGTTTCCACCTCGCCGGTCGGCTGCGGTCGACCGTTCTCGTCGATCTGCATCACCTCGACCGTGAACGTGCTCTGGTCGATTTCTTTGATGGTGCGCAGCCAATGGATCTTGACCCCTTCTTCCACCGCTTCGTCCGCCTCGAACTCATGGGCCGGCATATGCGCGCGGTCGCGGCGATAAATGATCAGGGCTTCATCTATGCCCAGTCGTTTGGCAACACGCGCGGCATCCATGGCGGTATTGCCACCGCCGTAGATGGCGACGCGACGGCCGAGCTTGGGTGGGGTACCGCTTTCCACCTGGCGCAGGAAACTCACGGCATCTAGCATCTTGCCGGCATCGCGCGCCGGGATATCGGTGCGTTTGCTCAAGTGTGCACCGACCGCCACGAACATGGCATCAAACCCGCCGGCTTCGTGCTCTTGCATCAGGTCCTCGACCTTGTGATTGAGCACGATCTTTACACCCATGTCTTCGATGCGCCGTACCTCTGCATCGAGCACGTCTCTCGGCAATCGATACTTGGGAATGCCGAAATGCATCATGCCGCCGGCGATCGGCCCGGCCTCATGTACCTCGACGTCATGTCCCAGACGTGCGAGATGGTAGGCGGCCGACAAACCGCTCGGGCCGGCGCCAACAATAAGCACGCGTTTACCGCTGGCGTGTCGATCCATTCGCACCTTCCAATTGTTCGCCAGTGCTTGCTCGCCGAGAAAGCGCTCGACTGCGTGGATGCTCACCGTGGCATCCAGGCGCGTGCGGTTGCACTCGTTTTCGCAGGGGTGGTAGCAGACGCGCCCATGCACACCCGGCATGGGGTTATCGGCCATGAGTAATTGCCAGGCTTCTTCGAACTGACCTTGTTGCGCCAGCGCCAGCCAGCCTTGGATGTTCTCCCCGGCAGGACAGGCGTTGTTACAGGGCGGCAACAGATCGACATACACCGGTCGCTGTATACGCCGCGGCCCCCCGAACTGGCCGTGTTTCAGGTCAGGGGGACGGGTCATATCGTGCTTATTTTTCAAAGCCCGCTCCCAGCTCTGCTCTCCGATTTAGGGTTCATTATCCTCCCTCGGTCCCCAGTCGGGTTGATTTGTATCAAAGACTTCTACGCTCACCCAGCGGATTATGCCTTACAAAGGCAGTGGTTGTGACGACTGCCGAGGAGGCGGTAATGAGTATTGCGAACACTGTAAAAACCTATCTGCAGGCGCATAACATCCCTTATACCGTCATGTCTCACCGGCATACCGCCTCGAGCAAAGAGACTGTCGATGCGGCGCATGTGCCGGCTGGGCAGCTGGCCAAGGCTGTGATCCTGGGCGACAGAGAAGGCTACCTGATGGCGGTGCTGCCCAGTAACCGGCGCATCGACGTACAAACCCTTTCGGCCACACTCGGGCGAGACCTGGTGGTCGTGCCGGAGCATCGCATGGGCGCGCTATTCAAAGACTGCGAGTTCGGAGCCGTACCGCCGCTCGGTCTGGCCTACGGTATGTCGACGGTGATTGATGATTGTCTGAGCGAGCAGCCGGAGATCTACTTCGAGGCCGGCGATCACGAAGAGGTGATCCATGTCGACGGTGCGCGGTTCAGAGAGGTGCTGCGGGGCGCCGCACGCGCACAGTTCTGCCAATAGGCGGAGATTACCGGCTACCCGCTAGGCAAGGCAGCGCCGTTCAACCTGGCTAGCCGTGCGCTGGTGGGTAACGGCGCGCGCAAGCGTCGTTTCGATTTCCCACCGCGCGCCACCTCCTTCACGTACGCTTCTGATTGGCGCCAGTTCGATCACCGGATAAGCGGCAGTCTTTGCGACGCATTGACGACGCCGTGGTTGCAGCAAGCACAAAAAACCCCGCCTGCAGGTGTGGCAGGCGGGGTCCGTACCGCGCCCGCCTTTTGAGCAGCGTCGGCACCGTGCTGGCAGTCCACGGGCCCTGCAGAGCGTGCAGAGGCACCCCTTAGTTATTACCGTGAGCCTACCAACTACTTGTCGGACTTTACGCCATCACGAGCGCGCTTTTCATTGATGAAGATCAAGGTTCATGTCAAATGCGGTATTACCATGTAGCAAAACCTAAGGCAGCAAGCCGGGTGATCTTAGGTCGAGAAGATCAGTGGACAAACAAACGATGAATGTATCTTCTGCCCGTGCGTTGCCGCGGGGTGTGGACTTAATTCACGACCCCGCTCTGAACAAGGGAACCGCCTTCACCAAGGAGGAGCAGCGGGCGCTCGGGCTGCGCGGGCTGGTGCCGCCCCGTGTCTGCACCCAGGACGAGCAGGTGCTGCGGGTGATGGAGAACTACCGGCATAAGCCCGATGATCTCGAGAAGTACATCTATATGATCGGTTTGCAGGACCGCAATGAGACGTTGTTTTACCGCGTGGTGATGGACCACATCGAGGAAATGATGCCAATTATCTACACGCCCGTGGTCGGCCAGGCGTGCCAGCAGTATGGCCACATTTTCCGCCGTGCGCACGGTATGTTCATTACGCCCGAGCACAAGGGCGAAATCGCGGAAGTGCTGGGCGACTGGCCGCAACCCGATGTGCGCGTAATCGTTGTCACCGATGGTGAGCGCATCCTTGGCTTGGGTGATCTAGGCGCCAATGGCATGGGCATCCCGATCGGTAAACTTTCGCTTTATACCGCTTGTGCCGGTGTGCACCCGCGTCATACGTTGCCGATTACGCTCGACGTCGGTACAGACAACGAAAATCTATTGCAAGATCCGCTTTACCTCGGTACGCCACAACCACGTCTACGCGGCGAGGCCTATGACGCGTTCGTCGATGAATTCGTCACGGCTGTGCAGAAAATATTTCCTAAGGCGCTGTTGCAGTTCGAGGACTTCGGCAACCGCAACGCGTTCCGGCTATTGCAGCGCTATCGCGACCGTCTTTGCATGTTCAACGACGATATTCAAGGCACAGCCAGCGTGACCTTGGCCGGGCTGTATACGGCGATGCGCATTACCAATCACAAGCTCGCCGATCAGAGGATCCTTTTTCATGGGGCCGGCGAGGCGGCGATCGGCATTGCCGATCTGGTGGTGAGCGCCATGGTAGCCGAAGGCGTCAATAAGGATGAAGCGATGTCGCGTTGCTGGTTTAGGGACTCCAAGGGGTTGGTGGAGAGCAACCGCACCGATCTGCAGGCGCACAAGCGTCCCTACGCCCATGCGCATGCGCCGTTGCAAGACCTACTCGCTATCGTAAAGGCCGTTAGACCGACAGCGCTGATCGGCGTGTCCGGACACGCCAATCAGTTCACCCGAGAGATCGTCGATACCATGAGCAAGCTCAATGACCGGCCCATCATCTTCGCGCTTTCCAATCCCACGGCCAATTCGGAGTGCACTGCGCAGCAGGCGATCACGTGGTCGCAAGGACGGGCAATCTTCGCTAGCGGTAGCCCGTTCCCGCCGGCTACTTATGCCGGTAAGGAGTATGTCACTGGGCAGGGCAATAACTCTTACATCTTCCCGGGCGTCGGCCTCGGCGTGGTTGTCAGTGGTGCCCGGCGCGTGACCGATGAGATGTTCTTCGAAGTGGCGCGGACGCTGGCACAGTTATTATCCGAAGAAGACCTCGTCAAGGGTTGCATTTATCCGCCGCTCGCCAAGATCCGCGACGTGTCTGCGCACATCGCCGCCACCGTGGCGGAGATCGCCTACAAGCGCGATCTCGCCACAGAGCCAAGACCCAAAGACATCCTGCAGCAAGTCCGGTCGCGGCAGTATCAACCTTACTATCAGAGCTACGTCTAGGTCGCTAGCAATCGCGCTCGCGGGTAAGTACCTGCGAGACCATTTTTGACTCACCACCCCGGCCTTTACCAAAATACGCGTGCGTTGCTCACCTGCGGCACGGGGTTCTTCAGTAAGCTATCAGACCTTGCGCCGCTTACTTGCTATCATGATGCACAGCGCATGAGGGAACCATGAAACCGGGCGTAATAGGCATTAGATCTTTCCTGGCGATTTCGCTGCTGTTTGGGTCTGTTGGTGCCTTTGCCGTTGACCAGGCCAAGGAAGCACTGTTTGGCCCGGCGAGGAGTGCATTTGAATCCGCGCGATCCGCGCAGGCGGAATTTTTCGCGCCCAGGAGCTACCAAAAAGCAACCAAGTATTACCACGCGGCGGAACAGAAGTTCGCCGCCAACCAAGATACGGAAGCGGTACGCGCCGATCTTACCGCGGCCACTGAGCAGTTCCAGAAGGCGTTGTCAGACACCAAGGAAGCAAAGGCGATGTTCGCTTCAACCTTGAAAGCACGCGCCGATGCCGAAAAGGTCCAAGCCGCATCGCATGCTGATGATCTGTGGCGGCGTGCCGAGGACAGGTTTTCCCGTGCCATAAGCGATTACGAGCGGGCCGCGATAACTTCGGCCCGGCAAAGGGGTGCGCAGGCGGAACAACTCTACCGTGACGCTGAGCTTGCCACCATCAAGAGTACTTATCTCAGCAAGGCCGAGCTTGAGCTCGCGCAGGCCGAGGATGACAGGGTGGGGCGATACGCCCCCAAGACCTTCCAGAAGGCCAAGGATCTACTGGCGCAAGCGGCGACGGCATTGGAAAAGGATCGCTACGATGCCGATGTCCCGCGCAGTCTGGCGCGTCAGGCGCAAGAGGAGGTCAAACATGCCCGCTATTTGGCCGAGGCCGTGCAACAGGCGCGGGGCGACAGGTTGACCACGGAAGATCTTATTCTCCAGGGCGAGAAACCGCTTAGCCGCATTGCCGCTGCTGCCGATATGACGGCGACCTTCGAGAACGGTTACGAGGGACCCACCAAGAAGATCATCGGCTATATCCAGGCCGAGCAGGAACGTGCGCAGAAACTCGAGCAAGACAAGAATCAGCTGCAAGGAGACATCTCGCAACTGCAGGCGCGGCTGGCCAATGCCTCCGATGAACGTGCTGCCCTGACGCAACGGCTGGAGGCTCAAGCCAAGTTGCGCGAATCGCTCGAGCACCAGATCGCCAGCCTGCAGGCCGAGACGCAACAGCTACACTTGAGCCTGGGCGGAGTGTCCGAAGAACGCGGCGCCCTTGCTGATCGCCTCAAGAGACAAACCGTCCTGCACGAAAATTTGGAACAGGAGGTCAGCGCGCTGAAGCGTGAGATCGGAGTGCTGGAACAAATGGTCACCAGTCTTTCTGCCCAACGCGAGCTGTTGGCCAAACGTTTGGATGCGCAAACGCGCGTGCGTGACCAGACGGCGCAGGTGGAGGGAATGTTCGCGCGCGATCAGGCACGTGTCTTGAGACAGGCGGATGACGTTATTATCCGTCTCGTCGGCCTACAGTTCGACATCGGACAATCGAAAATCGAGCCCAAGAACTTCGAGTTGTTAGCCACCGTCGGTAAGGCCATCCAGATGTTCCCCAAGAGCGCCCTGACTGTCGAAGGTCATACCGACTCGCATGGCGGCGATAGCGCCAATCTCGCGCTCTCGCAAAAGCGCGCGGATGCCGTGAAGCAGTATCTCGTATCCAACCTCCACATCGATCCGTCTAGGGTGCACGCCGTGGGCTATGGTGAGACCCGGCCGGTCGCCAATAACGAGACCGAAGAAGGCCGTTCCCGTAACCGCAGGATTGATGTGGTCATACGGCCGCGACTGGCCGCTAAGTAGCGCGCCGGATAGGGCGCCGCGCGGATAAGCGGTAATAGCCGATCGGCCGTATTCACGCTCTTTCAATCGCTTAGGCGTTGCTCGCTGCCTACCGGCTGGCGTCCACCTGGCAGGCGTCACGGGCTTCGACTACTTTCCCATTAGCGGCTCAACAACGCTCAAGCATCCTCAGGAAACGCCGCGTAGATGGGAAAGTTCCAGCTGCTGATTTGAGTGCCACTCTCTGAATGGGAAAGTCGGCCTGGCCGCTGAATTTGAGTTTGGATCCAAAATGGGAAAGTTTGCCGAAGACCTCCACTACATACCCGAGAATGGGAAAGTCCCGCCGCGTCGACTTCCCAATGCCGAGCGGCGGCCCCGAGAATACCTGACCAAGGATGAAATCACACGGCTGATCAAGGCCGCGAGCAGCATCGGGCGGCACCGCCACCGAGACGCCACGTTAATCGTACTGGCTTTTCGCCATGGGCTGCGGGTATCCGAGGTGGTAGCCCTGCAATGGCCCCAGGTGGATCTGAGAAAGGGCGTGTTACATGTGCGGCGCATCAAGAATGGAGTGGCGAGCGTGCAGCGACTCTCGCAACAGGAGTGTCACATGCTCACGAAGTTACAACGGGAATATCCCCATACAAACTATGTGTTCAGCAGCGAGCGCAAAACGCCGTTGACGACGGCGAGCGTGCGCAAGATGTTCGCAAGAGCCGGCCAGGTGGCGTGCCTGGGCTTTCCCGTGCACCCGCAGCAGCTGAGGTATTCGACGGGCGTTGCGTTGGCCGCCGACGGCATCGACCCCCGCGCCTTGCAGCGCTATATGGGGCATACAAAGATCGAGCATGCCCGGAAGTACGCACGCCCGGATGCTGAAGAGCTACCGGTCTCGTCCCAGAAAGAGACATCGTCGGCGTCTGAATCTACAAGTTAGGAACGAAAGCGCTTGATCCTCTCGCCCGCGATGCATCCCCCTCCAGCGTATCGGGCCATTCGCAAGTAGTCCTCTCCCTGTTTGATAAGCGCGGCCGGATCCTTGGTTTGGTTGGACATGGTAGCGATGCCGAGGCTGATGGTGACTGGCAGGGTCATGCCGTCGAATACGATCCTGCGGGCCTTGACGGCTCTGCGGATTCGCCGCGCCAGCATCACAGTGCCTTTCTCAGTGAGATCGCGCGCTAGCACCATGAACCGGTCACGACCGTAACGGGCAAATATATCGTCCGCACGCAGCTCTCGGCGCACGATGCGCGCTAAGGTCTTCACGACGTAATTGGTCGCCGCATGATCGTACACTTCGTTGATCCGCCAGAAACCGTCGATCGAGAAAATCAACAGCGACAACCGCGTCTTGTATCTCTCGCTATGGGCGCAAATGTTGACGATCTGATTGAACACGTAACGTTTACTGTAGATTCCGGTAAAGGTGTCCTTGATCTCGCGATCCACCAGGTCTTGATAGAAATCGCGTTCGATCTCGTCTTGATACGAGAATTTCAAAATCGTGCGCGGTCCGAGTTGTAGCCTGTCTCCGTCTTTCAGGGCGTAACGTTTGATCAACTTGCCGTTAAGGTATGTGCCGTTGGTGCTGCCCAGGTCCTCGACAACGGCACCACCGCGCGGGTCGATTCTGATCTGTGCGTGCCGCCGACTAGCGCTGCGGCTGGTTACCTGCAGATCGGCGCTGCTGCCGCGGCCGATCAAGGTGCCGGCCTCCGGAGCCAGCGTGTGTAGCATACCGATGGGCCCACCGGTTAATACGGTGAGACACGGTGTCTTGCCGTTCGGGTATGGTGCCGATGCCGCCGGCGTAACTTCGCGGTCGATGCTATTGCCCAAAGCGAACCTCCCGTAATCAACCAGACCGTTTGCCGCCTTCACTGACGGAGCCACACCTGGTCACGGGTCGATGCGGGTGTTGACGCTCGCGGGACCGTGAGCTCTTCCCTGGCACCACAGCAAGCCTGGGTATGCCCTCGGCAGAGAGGAATCGGCCGAAGACCGGTGCCTTCGGTACTCCACATGCTACCTCGACAAGGCGCTATTCTAACGCGTTCCTAGTCGACGAAGAAATGTTTGGGTACGACATTAAGTATATGATAATAATGAAGAATTCCGTATTTTCGAGTTTTCTCAGTGTGCACGTGAGCACGCGCCCAAAGGGTCCCTGCTGCCTGTAGAATGGCGAGCGCTCGCGCACAACCGCCCAAGACGACAGATCATGATCACCGCCACCTACCGCTGGATCGATCGCAACGTGCTCGAGCTCGGGCGCGAGCTAAGACTCTCCTACCTGCCGCCGTTGATGGTCTACATGGCCGCCGGCATCTCCGGTCTCACCGGCATCGTCGGCACGTTCTTCGTCAAGGATTACCTTGGGCTCTCCGCTGCGTTCCTCGCGGCGCTGGGTTTCTGGGCGGGTATACCGTGGGCATTAAAGATGCCGCTCGGTCATTTGGTAGACCTCATGTGGCGTTGGAAGAGCTGGCTGGTTTTTCTCGGTGCCGGACTCATTGCCACGAGCCTTCTTATTATGGTGGCGTTGATCGGCAACCGTGCGGCTATGACCGCGCTGATGCCGGCCGGCGCTTGGTACGTGTTGAGCGTATTGCTGGCGCCTGTCGGCTATGTCGTGCAGGACGCGGTGGCCGATGCCATGACGGTGGAAGCGGTGCCGCGGGTAGACGCGCACGGCAAGCCCTTCGACCCGGTCAGGCGCAAGCTCATGCACACAACCATGCAAACACTCGGGCGTGTAGCCATCATCGGCGGCAGCGTCTTGGTGGCGCTGATCAACCTGTATCTCTTCACCGGTGTGCATGGCCTGCCGCAGGCCGAGATCGCACTGATCTATCGCAACGTCTACTTGATGGCACTCGCAATCCCGGCGATTTCGGTACTCGGCGTGATCTCTGCTGCGCTCATCAAGGCGCGCGATAAGCGCCGGTTGCGCCGCCAAGGTTTCGCGCGCGAACAGGTGCGGGAGATGATGGTCGAGGCCATCGAGCCGCCGGCACCGAATTGGTGGATCCTCGGCGGCAGCCTGCTGTTCGTGGTCTTCACTCTCATAGTCGGGTTGGGCTCCCTGCCCTACAACGAGGAGACCGTCTTCATCGGCTCGATGGCGATCGTCGTATTCTTGATCGTGCGGCTCACGCGCGAGCTGGAGCCCGATGCGCGCGCAACCCTGGTCGGCACGGCGGTCGTGATCTTTCTGTTTCGCGCCGTCCCCACCCCTGGACCTGGGGTGACCTGGTGGATGATCGATCACCTCGGTTTCGATCAGCAATTCCTGTCGGTGCTATCGCTCATCGGCAGCAGCCTCACGCTTGCCGGCATGTTTATCTTCCGCCGTTTCATGGCCGAACGCTCAATTGCCTATGTAGTCGGATTTCTCACGATCGCAGCATTTGTGTTGGCTGCACCCATCGTCGGCATGTACTACGGTTTACACACCTGGACCGCGGCCGTAACCGGTGGGGTAGTGGACGCGCGCTTCATTGCGCTGGTCGATACTGCGCTCGAGTCACCGCTTGGGCAGATTGCCATGATCCCGATGCTTGCCTGGATTGCGAACTCGGCGCCGGCCAACTTGAAGGCCACCTTTTTCGCGGTTATGGCCTCATTTACCAATCTCGCGTTGTCGCTGAGCCAGCTCGGAACCAAGTACCTCAATCAGATCTTCATCGTCACGCGCGAGGTGCGTGACCCCGTCACTGGTGTGGTGCAGGTGCCGGCGGACTATAGCCAGCTGGGCGAGCTGCTCGTTACGCAAGTACTCATCGGGCTCGCGCTGCCGTTCGCCGCCATCCTGTTTGCTCGCTTGACCCGGTTCCGCAGTGGCTAGGCGAGGCGGGCGGGGAGAATCGCATCCGAGGGCCGACCGAGCGGTTACTGCGATGCGCCACCACAACTAAGGCGCGGGGGGCAAAACCGGCGGTTTTTTGCTAGCCTGTTACGAGGCCCGTACTTCGGTACGGGATTTCGCATTGACGCTTGACGCTCGCTGCACTCTGTCGGAAATTTGGGTTGGGCGTCGACTGGTTAAGCCAAGACTCGGGCTGACGCGCCCGCGCACTGATGCATTGGAGGTACGCATGCCTGAGGCAAACCACCTTGAGGGTGAGGTGGCCCGGTTGATTGTGGAGACGCTCAATCTGGACATCGATCCCACAGGGATCGATCCCCAGGCACCGTTGTTTCGCGAGGGCCTTGGGCTGGACTCCATCGACGCGTTGGAACTGGCCCTAGCCCTTTCCCAGCGTTATGGTTTCAAGTTGCGAGCCGATGACCCGAACAACACACGAATCTTTTCTTCGCTGCGTGCGTTAACTGAGTACGTGCGGGTGAATCGTGCCAAATAGAACCGGCCTTTGACCGCAAAACGCGCAGTCTTACTCACCCTTACCGCAGCATATCCCGTGGCAGTACACCTCAGTGTAATGCTGAGACGGCCGGATATCGGGCTCGCCATGTTGGCGGTGTTGGTTATCTTCCATGCGCTCTGGCAGACGTCGAGCAAGGGCTATTTCCACCTTTGGGCGAGCGCCCTAGCAATCATTGCGCTATTGGCGACGGTGACGATCCGTTGGGACCCGATTCACGCGTTGTTTCTGCCGCCGCCCGCGATCAGCCTGTTCTTTTGCCTGCTGTTCGGCAAAACCCTGTTACCGGGTAACGAGCCTCTGGTAACGCGCATCGCCCGCTCCGAAAGAGGGGAGCTCTCGCCTGAGCTCATCGTTTATACCCGGCGGGTGACCTGGCTGTGGACTGGTTTTCTCTTTTTGGTGACGCTGGAGTCGATATTGCTGGCAGTCTTCACGAGCGTGGAGACCTGGTCCTTATTCGCGAACATGCTGAACTATGTCTTTATCGGCGCATTACTCGTCGCCGAGTACGCCTATCGTATCAGTCGTTTTGGCCGGGTCGGCCATGCATCGCTTTGGCGAATGCTGTGGCGCATCGGAGGGCAGGGCATCCGCACTCTATGAACAAGGTGGCCGTACTTGGTACTTTGCAAATTATGAGTGGACCTTTGCTTTGCGTGAGTTAGCGATATTGGAAGGTTTCGAAGCCGCCAGCGCTATTGCTTGGCGCGACGGGCGTCCTATTGAATGCCGTCAATTTCTTGCGGATGTCGCGCAATTGGCGGAGTCGCTGCCGCAGCGTGCGCATGTCTTCAATCTTTGCCGGGATCGTTACTATTTTCTCGTCGCCTTGAGCGCTGCGCTGCTGCGCCGGCAGGTCACTTTACTACCGCCGAGCGAGGCCCCCGGCATGCTGTTGGATATCCGCAAACAATATGGCGATGCCTACTGTTTGACGGATCAACCCGACTGTCCGGCGGATCTGCCCGTGCACCATTACCCAGCGCAAAGTGCGGTCGTGACCGCCGATCAGACGGTACCGTCATTCCCACGTGAGCAAGTGGCAGCCGTGGTTTTTACTTCCGGAAGCACTGGTGAGCCGATGGCCGACGTTAAAACTTGGGGCGCGTTGCTGGCCGAAAGTGCAATGGCCATGAAGCGCTTCTGGGCGGATCGACCGCGACCGGCGGCAGTGGTGGGGACAGTACCGCCGCAGCACATGTACGGCCTGGCAACGACCGTACTGTTGCCGATACAGGCGGGATTTGCATTGCATAGCGCGCGACCGTTGTTTCCAGAGGATGTGCGCGCAGCGCTCGAGCAGGTTCCGGCACCGCGCGTGCTCGTGACCACACCGTTGCATATCCGTGCCTGCGTGGCGGCGCAGACCGCATTACCCGATTTGCAATTTATCCTTTCGGCAACTGCGCCGTTGTCGCCCGGTCTAGCACGACAAGCCGAAGGAATGTATCGCACTGAGGTGCTCGAAATATACGGTTGCACAGAGGCCGGCTCGATTGCCACACGTCGCACCATAGACGGCAACGTGTGGCGAACTTACGATGAGATGAGTGTGTACCAACGAGACGACCGGTGTTTTGTCGAGGGACCATCGGTCGCGCAGCCGGTTGCGCTCAATGACGTGATCCAGTTGCGCGGCCCGCACGAGTTTAGTCTCCATGGCAGGCTTGCCGACTTGATCAATGTCGCCGGCAAGCGGACCTCGCTCGCCAGCCTTAATCACAAATTGAACGAGATCGAGGGTGTGGTAGACGGTGCTTTCTTCATGCCGGAGGAAGCGCCAGGCGCGGTGTCACGACTCATCGCCTTTGTGGTCGCTCCTGGTCTGTCGCGGCAAGCGCTGTTGCAGGCATTACGCCAGCACATCGACCCAGTGTTCCTGCCGCGCCCGTTGTACTTAGTGAACGCGCTTCCGCGTAGCCAGAGTGGCAAGTTGCCGAGGGCGAGCCTGGCAGCACTTGCTGCACGGTTGGCGAAGAAGCGCAAGCATAAAGAGAGCGCCTAGTCCATGGCGACAAGCGAATTTTCTATACCTGTAGACCACCCTGCACTAGCGGGCCACTTCCCCGGCAACCCGGTGGTACCGGGGGCGCTGATGCTGGACGAGATAGTCGCTGCGCTCGCGTCGTCTGGCGGGAAGGCACCCATCGCCATCGTGGCGGCAAAATTCCTGCGCCCCTTGTTGCCCGGAAAGCATTGCAGCGTCGAATTCTCCCCACAGCAGGAGGGTCGCGTGCAATTTGTTTGTCGATCACAGGATCAGGTGGTTGCGAGCGGCCAACTGTTGGTAGAGGTGCGATGAGCCGGGGTTGGTTGCTACAGCGTGAGCGTGGTAGTCGTTTTGCGTTACGCTTGATCACGTGGATCGCGCTGCACTTAGGCCGTGCCTCCGCGCGCATACTGCTGTATCCGATCTGCATCTATTTCCTGACGTTTGCCGGTCGTGCGCGCCGCGCCTCGCGGCAATATCTGCAACGAGTCTTGGGCTGTCGCGCGAATATCATGCATGTAGGTCATCACTTCCACTCTTTTGCAGCCACCATTCTGGATCGTGTGTTCCTGTTGACTGACCGTTACGGGCAGTTCGACGTTTGCATTCATGGCGCTGAATCGATTTTGCAGCGTGTGCAGCGAAAACAGGGGTGTCTATTGCTAGGTGCGCACTTAGGTAGCTTTGAGATAATGCGCACGCTGGGAATTGACGAGGCGGGTTTGCCAATCAGTGTGTTGATGTACGAAGACAATGCAGCAAAAACGATCGAGATTGCCAAGGCACTTAATCCGGAACTGGCGAACACCGTCATTCCCATCGGTGGTGTGGATAGCCTGTTGCTGGTGAAGGAGAAACTCGATCAAGGTCAGTTGGTAGGACTGCTCGGTGATCGAACACTGGCGCATGACAAGATCGTGTATTGTTCCTTCCTAGGAGAACGTGCCGTCTTCCCGGCGGGACCGATGCTGCTGGCCGCGGCCGTGAAGGCGCCCGTATTCCTATGTTTTGGCCTTTACCGGGGCGGTAACCGCTACGAGGTTCACTGCGAATTGTTTGCCGAGCGCGTGGACATCCCGCGTGCCGGTAGCGGGCAGGAACTGCAGCACTGGGTCCAGCGCTACGCCGAGCGTCTCGAACACTACTGTCGCGTTGCGCCCTATAACTGGTTCAACTTCTATGACTTTTGGGCGGCTGCGCCGTAGACCGTGTAAGCGTGGGGTAGCATGGGTGGGCCTCGCACTAACGGCGGCCTGTGTGGCCGTCTCCGGCGCGCGCGCCGCCGAATCAGGGGTGTGGGACCTGGAGCAGTTGATGCAGCAACGCGCGCAGGTAAGCCAGGCGCGCGTCAAATTCACCGAGCAGCGCAACTCCGATCTCTTCGAGCGACCGCTAATCCTCAGCGGTACGCTGCGCTACATCTCACCGGCGCGCGTAGAAAAGCAGATCGACATACCTTTTAAAGAACGCTATGTAGTGGACGGCGACGCGCTGCGCATTGAACGCAACGGCAAACGTCCACGCACGGTGTCATTACATGAGCACCCAGCGTTGTGGGCGTTTGTTGAGAGCTTTCGCGCTACCTTGGCCGGCAACCTGGCGACTCTGCAGCGTTTCTATGAGGTTAGCCTGGAAGGCGACCGCGCGCACTGGCGCTTGCTGTTGCGGCCGCGCAACCAGCAGATGCGCGAGCTAGTGGACTCGATCAAGATGGAAGGCAGCAACGCCGATATCACCGCCATCGAAATTTTAGAGGTGGGGGGTGACAGCTCGCGTCTCAGCATCGGGTCCGCTCCATCGTGATAGCAGTGCGCGCGCGCTTAGTGTTGCTGCTTTGGCTCGCCTGGGTAGTGACTGCGGTCTGGATTGTGCTGGCACACACACGCGTGACCAGCGAGCTCACGGAGTTTCTTCCACCGGGTGAAGATCCCTCTGAGCAGCTACTGCTCGAGCAGGTGCGCGAAGGTGCGACCGCGCGCATCATATTACTTGCGTTATACGATGCGCCGCATGAGGTGCTGGCGCACACCAGCGCGAGCTTGGCGCAGGCGCTGCGCGACAGTGAGCTGTTTACCCAGGTTAACAACGGTGCGCTTTCTTCCTGGCCAGCGCGTGACCGGCAACTGCTGTTCGAACACCGTTACTTACTGAGTCCGCACATCACCGACTCCCGCTTCACGACGGAGGTATTACACGCTTCTTTGCAAGAACGACTGCACACGCTGGTTTCGCCGCTGGGGATGTTGGAGAAACGGCTGTTACCGCGCGATCCCACGGGTGAGTTGCAGAACATATTGCAGGTCTGGGCAGGAACACAGACGCCGGTCGGTGCATCGGGGATCTGGTTTTCCACCGACGGCAGCAAGGCGTTATTGATGGTGCAAACTCGGGCACCGGCGTTCGCGCTCAATGCGCAAGCGGCGGCGCTCGCGCGCATCAAGCAGGAAGTGGCACGCCTGGGAGAGAAACCAACGCCCAAGCTGTTGCTCAGTGGTCCAGCTGTTTTTGCCGTGGAGGCGCGTGAGACGATCCGTAGTGAGTTGGCGTTGTTATCAACACTGGCTGTCGCATCGCTGGCGCTATTTTTGCTGGTAGTCTATCGTTCGCCGTTATTGTTGTTGCTCACAGCCGTTCCGCTCGCAACTGGTGTCTTAACGGCGATCGCGTGCGTGCGCCTGGCGTTCGGATCGATTCACGGGATCACGCTGGCTTTTGGCGTCACCGTGATCGGTGTAGCGGTGGACTACCCGATACATCTTTTTTCCCACGCCCACGCCGGCGAGCCGAGCACCCGCGCGTTTGCGCGTATTTGGCCGACCTTACGCCTCGGTGTGCTCACTACCGCCTTGGGTTATACGGCCATGGTGTTCGCCGGATTCCCCGGTGTCTCGCAATTGGGGGTATTTGCCGTCGCCGGTCTGCTCGGTGCCGCTGCCGTGACTCGTTGGGTACTCCCGTTACTGGTGCCCGCCGGGTCGCACACGTCGCAGTGGCCGGGGTTCTCGTTGAGCGCGCTAACCGCATCGCTCCACCGCTGGCGTTGGCTGCTGTTGTTCGTGCTTGCCGCAGGCATCACTTATGTTGTCAGCGAGCACCGGCCATTGTGGGAAACGGACCTTGCGACGCTCAGTCCCATTCCGGCGCAGCGCCGTGCGCTCGATCAGGAGCTGCGTGCGGCCGTGGGTGCGCCCGATGTGCGCCAACTACTTATCATCACTGGCGATGACGCGGAACAGGTGTTGCAGCGAAGCGAAAGCCTGGCCCCGGCGTTGCACGACCTTGCGCACCGTAACGTGCTGGCCGGTTATGACGCTGCTTCGCGTTATCTCCCGAGTGTACAAACGCAACGTGATCGCCAAGCGGCACTACCTTCGGCCGATGTTCTGGAAACCCGGTTGCGCGACGCGATGCGCGGGCTGCCATTTCGCCAGGGATTGTTCGCACCGTTTATCGCTGATGTTACGGCAGCCAAGGGGAGCAAGCCTTTAACGTTGGCAGATTTTCGCGATACCGCGCTGGAGTTGCGGCTGCAAGCGTTGCTGTTTACGCAGCGAGGACGATGGGTGGGGCTTATTCCGTTGCGCGGGGTCACAGACGATGCAAAGCTTAGAGCCTGGGTGACGGAGTTGAACGATTCAAGGGTGCGTTACGTGGATTTGAAGCAGACCGCCAATAGATTAGTGAACCTCTATCGTGATAAGGCATTGTTGTCGTTGACCTGGGGCGCCGGTGCCATCGTGTTTGTGCTGTGGTTGGGATTGGGTTCACTCCGCGGCATGCTGCGCGTACTGTTGCCAATTGCCGTGGCCGTCACTGGTGCGGTGACCGTGCTGTTGGCGGTTGCACAACCCTTGTCGATGTTCCATCTCGTAGCCTTGCTCCTAGTGGTGGGCGTGGGTTTGGACTACGGGTTATTTTTCAATCGCATCACCGGTGATGGCTCCGAGTTTGAGCAAACCGTGCGCGCCCTTGCCGTGTGCGCTATCAGCACCACCCTGGTATTCGGCCTGCTCAGCCTTTCGCAGACGCCGGTATTGCACGCTATCGGTTCCACGGTCACCGTCGGTGTCGTCTTGTGTTTCCTGTCGGCCGCCGCCTTCGCGCGTAACCTTGCACCGACAACGGCGAGGGTGTAATGGACAAAGCGATGGAGCCCCTCTATGTCACGGCCTGTGCGGCGGTTAGCGCCCTGGGTCGAGGAACGGCAGCGACACTGGAAGCGCTACGCCAGAGCCGCTCTGGATTGCAGCCATGTGACCTAGAGCACGCTGATCTCCCCACCTACATCGGCCGCGTGCAGGGTCTTGAGGCCGAACACGTCACGACGACGCAGTATGATTGCCGCAACAATCGTTTGGCGCAGCTGGCGCTACAACAAGACGGCTTCGAAGAGGCAGTGGCGCGTGCCCGCGAACAGTACCGGCCGCAGCGCATCGGGGTGTTCATCGGCACCAGCACCTCCGGCATCCAGGAGACCGAGCGGGCCTACCGTAACAGAGATCCCAAGACAGGCGCACTGCCAGACACCTTCAGCTTCCGTGACACTTCAAACCTCACGTCGGTCGCCGACTACGTGCGGTGCTACCTCAATTTGCTTGGCCCGCTGATGTCGATCTCGACCGCCTGTTCCTCGAGTGCCAAAGTATTCGCCGTGGCTCGCCGATTCATGCATGCCGGTCTTTGCGATGCCGCTGTCGTGGGTGGCGTCGATAGTCTATGTCTCAGTACCTTGTACGGCTTCAATTCGCTCGAGCTCCTGTCGAGCCAACCCTGCCGCCCTGCGGATCGCGGTCGCGATGGCATCTCCATCGGTGAAGCAGGGGGGTTCGCCTTACTGGAGCAGCCGAACGCTGCACCGTCCGGGCAAGCGACGGTGGCATTGCTAGGTTACGGCGAGAGCAGCGACGCCCATCACATGTCCAGTCCTCATCCCGAAGGCATTGGCGCTAGGCTCGCCATGGAGCGTGCCTTGCGCTGCGCCGGGCTTGAACCGGCCGCCATCGACTACATCAACTTGCACGGTACCGCGACCGCAAGCAACGACCTTATTGAAGATCGGGCTCTGTGCGCCGTCTTCGGCACGGGCGTGCCGTGCAGCTCGACTAAGGGCTGGACCGGCCATGCTCTCGGCGCGGCCGGTATCATCGAAGCGCTCATCAGCTGGCTGTCGATCCAGCATGATCTTGTGCCCGGCAGTCTCAATACACGCGAATTGGATCCAGCGATAAACAGCAATATCGTGTTGCAGAACCGGCAACAAACAGTGCGACGCGTGTTGAGCAACTCCTTCGGTTTCGGGGGCAGCAACTGCAGTCTGGTTTTCGGGAGCATCGCCTGATGATAACGCTGCGCGTTGCGGGTATCGGTATCCTGGGGCCTGGGTTTGACGGCTGGGATGCTGGCCGCGCGTTGTTCGCCGGTGAGCGTGCTTACGAGGGCGGCGACACCGCAGAACCTCGCTCCACATTACTATCGCCAACGGAGCGTCGCCGCATGAGCTACACCACACGCCTGGCAGTGCACGTGGCGCAGCAGGCGCTGGAACAAAGCGGTTTGCCTGGCGATGAACTCGCCACCGTGTTTGCCTCGTCCGACGGCGATACGGCGATACTGCACCAACTCTGTAACGCATTGGCGCTGCCGGAGAAGGCCGTGTCGCCTACCGCTTTTCATAACTCCGTGCACAACGCGCCTGCGGGCTATTGGAGCATCGCTACCGGCTCGCACACGAGCAGCAATAGCCTGTCATGCTACGACGCAACGTTCGTGACGGGTTTGCTGGATGCGGCCTGTCAGGTTACGGTCGAGCATCGCCCGGTGCTGCTCAATGTCTACGACATGAAGATGCCACAACCGTTGTATGACGCCCGTCCGATCGACATCTCGTTTGCGGTGGCGCTGGTGCTGTTGCCGCAGGCGTCGTCTACCAGTCTGGCGCGAGTGGATATCGAGTTGCGACCCTCGGAATCGCCGGAATCGGCCTTCGACCAGCCTGCGCTGGAAGGCTTGCGTCGTGCCAATCCGGCAGCGCGGGCGTTGCCGCTGCTGGCGGCGCTCGCACGCACTCACGCAAGTGAAGTGGTGCTGTCGTATACCAACGGTAACTGCGTCCATGTCCAGGTAACCCCGTGATCATCAGCGGCGAAAGGTTGCGCCAACTGATTCCGCATGCAGGCGCCATGTGTTTGCTCGAGCAGGTCGTGGACTGCGATGAGACAACGATTCGTTGCACCAGTCGTACGCATCTCGATCCCGGGAATCCGCTGCGTGGCCGTAACCGTTTGCATCCGGTTTGCGGTATAGAGTACGCCGCCCAGGCGATGGCGCTACACGGTGCCTTGATGACACCCGAACGCCCCAGGATCGGCTATCTTGCGAGCGTGCGCGATGTTCACTGGCGCGTGGCGCAACTCGATGACGTGGGCGAGGAACTACAAGTAGAAGCCACGTGCCTAAGCGCGGATGCGAACGCGGCTGTTTACCGTTTCCGTGTCTATGCTGGCGATGCTGAACTGCTGCATGGGCGCGCCTCCGTGTTTTTACAAGGAGTTGGACAACAATGAAACGGGCCCTGGTGACGGGTGCCAGCGGCGCGATCGGTAGTGCAATCTGCCGACGTCTGGCGGAAGCGGACATGCAGATCATCGTACATTGCAACCGCAATGCTGAAGCCGCTGAGCGCCTCGCCGCTGAAATTCAGCAGCATGGCAACGCGCAAACTGTGTGTTTCGACGTGACCGACGTCGACGCCAGCGCCGCGGCGCTTGAGCAATTACTTGAACAGGGCCCGATACAGGTAGTGGTGAACAATGCCGGTCTTTATGACGATGCGCCCATGCCCGGGATGAGCCGGACGCAATGGCAGCGCGTGATCGATGTGTCGCTTAATGGTTTCTACAACGTCACTCAGCCATTGCTGTTGCCAATGATACGCACACGTTGGGGTCGTATCATTAATATATCCTCGGTTTCCGCCTTGCGCGGCAACCGCGGACAGACAAACTATGCCGCCGCTAAGGCGGGTCTGCACGGTGCCAGCAAAGCCTTGGCACTGGAACTGGCGAGTCGGGGCATTACCGTCAACGTCGTTGCTCCCGGTCTGATCACCTCAACGGGGACGCAGCAGCTGTTTACACCGGAACAGGTCGCTACGCTCGTACCGATGAAACGTTTCGGTACCCCCGAGGAGGTCGCAGATCTGGTCGCGTTCCTTGCCTCCGAGCAGGCAGGATACATTTCCGGGCAGATCATCGCGATCGATGGCGCAATGACCTAAACGCCGATGTCCATACTGAGTCTTAGGGTGGGAGTCGAGGGGGCGACAGCGAAGTCGGCGAGGCCCGTTCGGCACCATGAACGGCCGCTTGTCGCGGTCGTCATCCCTGCTTACAACGAGGCGGCGACGATCCGGGATGTGGCTGGCGCTGCACTGGCCTACGTTTCGCTCGTCATCGTGGTTGACGATGGATCGCAAGACGGGACTGCCGAGGCGTTGTCGGGTCTCGACGTTGTCGTTCTGCGTAATGCAACCAATTGCGGCAAGGGGACAAGTCTTAAGCGCGGAATGGCTTGTGCTGTGCAGCGAGGCGCAACCGCGATCGTAACGATGGACGGCGACGGGCAGCACATGCCGCAGGACGCTCAGCGCCTGTTGGACATGGCGCAGGATCACCCCGACGATATCATTATTGGCGCTCGCCTGATCGATATGGATGCTTTTCCGCGGCGGCGTTACTACGCCAACCAGGTCGCGAACTTTTTCATCTCGTGGGCAGCGGGTTATGCCATCGAAGACTCACAGTCGGGCTTTCGCTTATACCCGGCGAGGCTGTTGCGGCAACCGCGCATCGCCAAGATTCACGCGCCAGGGTTCGCCTTCGAAAGTGAGGTCTTGATCGAAGCGGCGCGGCTGGGCTACGAGAGCAAACCGGTAGCCATAGCCGCGGTCTACGGAAAGGAGAAGAGAGCGAGTCATTTTCGACCTGTTATGGACATCGTGCGCATTACCCGAATGGTTGCGTGGAAACTTATATCCCGGGGTTTGTATCTGAATGGCCTTTACCGCGCATTGGCTCGGCGATCAGCTCGACGCAGTGCTGTCTCGACTTGCGCGCCTCGGCGCTAACGTTGACTTGCCTGTCGGCCGATGCTAGCGTGACTTACAACAACGCTCCAGTAGCTTATCGAGCCCGTAAGAGCTGACAATGAGCGTGCCCGCCATGACCAAGAAGATAATCTTCATCAATCCACCGTACGAGCGCATCGCGCCCGGGTACGATTTCATCCGCCATATCACCAACAGGTCGCCGTCCTTGGGGCTGCTGCACCTGGCTGCCATGGTGCGTATGCACGGCTATGAACCGTCGGTCATCGAGAGCGACGTATTCGGGCTCTCGGTGGACGATGTCGCTGCACGGGTGATTGAACAACGACCGGCGTACGTGGGCATTACCCTTTTCACCGTCGGTGTGTGGGGTGCCGCGGGTATCGCGCGCAAGATCAAGCGCGCGCTTCCAGCGACCGTCGTGATCGTTGGCGGGCCGCACATGTCATCGATGGGTCCGGAGACGGTGCAGCGATTCCCCGAATTCGACATCGCGGTCGATCGCGAGGGCGAGCGTGCGTTGGTCGAGCTTCTCGCCTGTCTGGATTGCGGCGGCGACTTAGCGAAGGTGCGGGGCATTCTTTATCGCGACGGCGAGCAAATCCGCCAGACTCCGTCGATGCCGATCGAGAAAGTGCTCGACGATCTACCGATGCCGGCGTGGGATCTGCTGCCAGATTTTCCACGTGCTTATAGGCCGGCGATCTACGATTTCCCGCGCGGTCCAGTGGCGACGATCGCGGCCTCACGCGGCTGTCCGTTCCATTGCAAGTTCTGTGACACCTCGACCTTCGGCGAAAAGGTGCGGGCCTACACACCGCAAGCCGTGTTCAACATGATGCGGCACTTGCAGGACACCTATGGCGTGCGTCACATCATGTTCGTGGATGATCTGTTCCTGGCGAGTCGGATCCGCGTAACCGAATTGTGTAATCGCATTCTGGACAACCGGCTCAAGATGACGTGGACCTGCGCCGCTCGCGTCGATACCGTCAAGCCCGACTTGCTGAGGCTCATGAAGCACGCTGGTTGCTGGGAGATCAGCTTCGGGCTCGAGACCGGCTCCGATGAGCTGTTACAGAAGATGGATAAGGCCGCGCGTGTGGAAAGCTCGACGAAGGCGGTGACCTGGACCGCAGATGCCGGTATTCGCACCAAGGGTTTGTTCATGCTGGGCTATCCAGGGGAGAACCAGGAGACCATCAGGCTGACGAAGGAGTTCATCCGCCGGATCCCGATGCACATCATGAACCTCACCAAGTTCACGCCTTATCCGGGATCACCGATATACCGAGACCTCTACGGGACGAACATCCGCGACGACCACTGGGCCAAAATGAACGGCATGAATTTCGTCTGGGCTCCTGAAGGGATGTCGATCGAGGAGCTGGATCGGCAGTACCAGGAGGTGTTAACGGCCTTTTATCGCCGCCCCCAGGTTTTTTGGTATTACCTGCGCATGACGATACGTTACCCGACGCACCTGCTACGTTTGCTACGCTGCGGACTCGGTTTTCTCAATGCCAAGCTAAAGAGCTATCTGAGCGGCCGCAAGGGCATCCTGGTGAAACCTGGAGAAAGGGACTTAAACGCCTTGTCGATGGCGGAAAAGATCGGCGGCCCACACTAGCCCGCCCGCGCCCGGCGCGAGGAAGCCGCAACCAGATTACTCGGTGATTTCCCAGAGGACGTCCGTCTTCAGGTTACGAAGCCACTGGTCCCGCCCGCGCTCGCTGCCTTCCTTGTAGCGAATCACGATCTGCCCTGGAACGGTGATGACCATTTCGACCGTCTTACCCCGGAGCGACGCAGTTACGGCTGTGGGACTAATGTCTTCGACTTGATAGCCCCGGTTCTTGAAGGCGTACTTTGCCGCATCGTGAAATTGCTTTGTCGTCATGTCCTTACAGAAATTAATCCTTTCGTCCGCTTGTGCACCCGCGTAAACAAAAGATAGCAAAACGAGCGCGACTACCACTGTTGTCTTCATGCCTTTCTCCTCTCGTGCACTTCTAGTCTAGGAATGGCGAAGCAAGTCGCACGACCGGGGGGAACGGACTATAGCGCCAAGGTCCAGGTTATGTCTTCGAATAGGTTATTGAGGTAGTTGTCCTTGTGGTATGCGTATCCGGGCACCCATTTGATTACGATGCGACCTGGCTTTTCCATAGTGATGTCTACCTTCAAATCCTTGATCCTACCGATGACACCGTTGGGGGCAACCTGCTCTATTCTGTAGTGCCTTCTGTGCAAGGCGCCGACGGCGACCCTATGGAACCAATCTGTCGTCAGGTCATTGCACCAATTGATGGTTACCTCACCCGACCTTCTCTCGCCCGCCAGCGCCCAGAGCATTTCATACTTGAGGTCAGTGAGGTGTCTTTGCTGTTCGCCCCCATATCCTACGACCCATAGCACGGCGATTATTCGGCTGTCCCTCATAACGAGCTCGGCCTTTTTGCCCCCAGAGCTGCCGATGACGCTGTCGGCGCTCTCTGACTCTATCCTGTATTTCTTCTCTTCGAAGGCCATCCTCGCAGCTTTGCGGAACTGATCCGCTGTGATGTCTTTGCAAAAATAGATCGTGGGACCTATTGCGTGCGCCCCAAAAGAAAGAAACATCATGGAAACCGCCAGTAGGGCGACAAGTGATTTCATGATTTCCCCTGCGCGTTGTTGGTAGGACTTGAAGAATAGCTACGGAAGATAGCCTCGCATCGGATTCTGTGCAACCCGATGTGTTAAGTGGGCCGCCATTTCCCAAATGGCGGCGGGGATAGGTGCTACCGGCGCAACAGTGGCTGCTTCAGCAAGCGCAGGCTACAGTGCCAAGCTCCATGAAATGTCTCGCGTAAGATTGTCGAGCCAGTTGTTTCTCGTATAACCGTAGCCCGGCACCCACCGGACCGCGATGCGGCCGGGTGCATCCATGACGACTTCCACCTTGTACTTCTTCTGTGCACCGACGAGACTGCTGGGGGTGTCTTTTTCGATCGAGTAGTGCCGCTTCAGCAAAGCCGCCAGCGCAGCCTTATGGAACTTTTCGGTCGTTAGGTCTTTGCACCAATTGGTGGTTACCTCGCCTGGTTTGCTCACGGTTGCGAGGGCCCACAGCACTTGCTCCCCTAGGTCGACGAGGCGCTTTTCCTTCTTATCTTCAGATCCCGGCAGCCATCGCAGCACGACGGTGCCGGGCTCCGTCATGGCGATTTCCACCTTTTTACTACCGTCTTTCCCGACAACGCTGCTGGGACCCTCTTGCTCTACCTGCCACTTCTCCGCAGTGAAGGCCGTGTGTGCAGCCCGACCGAACTGGTCTGCCGTAAGATCTTTGCAATAATGCAGGGTCACGTCGGCTCGCACCCCTAGGGAAATGAGTAATAGGGATACCCCCGTCAAACAAGCCGTAGTTGCTTTCATTGTCGTTCTCCTTCAAGTGGTCACCTAAACCTATGACACCTTCAAAAATAGTCTAAGCATCCGCGCCGATCCCCACAATGGGACCTATGGCCTACTTGTGTGTCCTCGTGTCCTCCCACTGGGCCAGCGGGGAACACCGAGGACGTCATATGGAGGGACTTAGGTAGCTAAGTAGTATTACCCAGTTCAGCCTAGTTTGTATTTTTCGACCATCTGCCAGTCGAGGTGGATGCCGAAACCGGGCGCATCGGGGATGGCCATGATCCCGTCCGCGATCGGCGGACGGTTGATGTACATATGCGCCCACAGCGGATCGCGCTCGGGATCCGGGAAGCACTCGACACAAGTGCCGTGCGGCACGGCGCCCAACAGGTGCGCCGCGATCTGAGGTTCTTCGTGATGCGCCATGAGCACGCTGTGCAGCGCGCAGGCCGCCGCCGCCCGGCGCCATTCGCTGACGCCGCCACCCTCGGAGGCATCGAAATTGATAAAGTCCACGGCGTCGGCCACTAGCAACCGGCGCACACCCGCGGCACAGATCTCGCTCTGGCCGGCGTTGATCGGAATCGAGGTCGCGCGCCGCACCTCGGCCATGCTGCGCGCATCATCGAACCAGTAGCACGGCTCCTCGAACCAGCTCACGTCGTAGGGCTCAACCAGACGCGCAAAACGGATGGCATCGGCCACGCTCCAACCGCGATTGGCATCGACAGCGATAATGAAATCAATGCCACCGCCCTCGCGTGCGGCCTTGACGCGCAGCGCGTCCGCCTCCGGTGCGAGCCCGCCGACCTTGAGCTTGCAGCCCGCCATGCCGACGGAGCGCAGCCATTCCATCTCGCGCCCGACGTCGGCCTCGGTCTTGCCGGGGGCATAGTAGCCTGCGATGGCAATGATCGGCAGGCGTTCGCGATAGCCGCCGAGTAACTTGCATACGCTGACCCCTAGTGACTTGGCAAAAATATCCCACACGGCCGTATCGACGCAGGCGATTGCTTGCATTGCCAGTTGGCGATCGCGAATCGGATAGGAGATAGCGAACATTTTTTCCCAGATGCGTTCCCAGGCGTGGATCGGCTCGCCGACGATGAGCGGCGCGATCTCTTCAGTGATGATTTTCACGAGCTGCGGTCCGTGCTCGCGATTATCGCCGTTGTAGACTTCACTCACGAGTCCGCCAGCGGCATAGATGCGTGTGATAATGGTGCAGCGGCTGTCGACGTTGTACTTGCTGCCGGCGAAGGTCTTTGTCAGCGGGATCCGAATCGCAATTGCTTCGATGCGCTCGATACGCATTGGTTATTTCCTGCACGCTGCCTACTGCCAAGTTCAGAGCAGGTGACGCTGCACCATAGGACAAATCACTACGATGGGCAAGATCACACGGTTGTTAGCGCTAAACACAGTGATCGACCTGTCTTGTGTCCTGGACGGTGGCGCATCGATAAGTGGCGCTCCTCAGGAAGGCAAAACGGCACTCGTCTTGTCTTGTAACATACGGACAGTGGCGGTAACGAAGCGTCGTGGTGCGAATCGCACAATGAGTGCGAGCAGGCGGTTCTTGAGTCCCGGAATGATCACCGTCTTTCCCCGCATCAGCCCGTGATAGCCGATGGCGGCCACGGTTGCCGCGTCCATCACACCCCAGTCGAATAGTCTCGAATGCTCCATGCGCGCTCGCCGTCGGAAGCCGGTCTGCGTCGGTCCTGGGCACAGCGTGCTCACCGTGACGCCGGAATCGCGCAGCTCATTGGCGAGCGCCTCTGAGAACGAAAGCACGTAAGCCTTGCTGGCATAGTAGACGGCCATCAACGGTCCCGGCTGGAACGCCGCTGTCGAGGCCACGTTAAGAATTCTGCCCTCACCTTTGGCCAGCATGTCCTTGAGAAAGAATCTCGTTAACTGCGTCAGCGCCGCGATGTTCAGTTGCAGCATGTCGAGCTCGATTGCCGGGTCGGCATCGGCGAAGGCGCCATAGGTCCCAAAGCCGGCGTTGTTGATCAGTACGTCTATCTGGATCGATAGCCGCTTTAGCTCATGGTAGATCTCGGCCACGGCATTTGGGCGCGACAAGTCCTGAGCGATCACGTGGACCGCAACGCCGTATACACGTGTCAATTCTTCGCCGATGCGCCCGAGCACGGCCAGGTCTCGCGCGACCAGCACCAGAGCGTAGCCGTCACGGGCGAACAGTGTCGCCAGCTCGCGGCCGATGCCACTAGACGCGCCGGTAATGAGCACGTGCTTGCATGAGAGTGTCATCGTTTACAACCTCCTTTGAGCTGTTATGCCGGCCCCACTGTCGCTGCGACAGCCACAGCGCGAATAGCGAAAGCCCGAGTCCGCAGATCACATCGATGAAGTAGTGGTAACGCAGGTATACCGTGGCAATCACCAGCCCTGCACAGGGCAGCAGACATAAGCGGAATCGCCGCGGGTTGCGGTAATAATCGAACAGCAAAATGTAGATGGAGTTAGCGACATGCAGGCTCGGGAACACGTCCACGCGGTTACTGCCGGCGAGCACGATCTGCGAGGTAAGGTGTGTAAACCATCCACCTGTTAGCGGCACATTGAACTGATCGGCCATGGCAAGGTACGGTCCCAGTGCCGGGAAGGTGACGTAACCCAGGTAGCCGATGGCGTAGATACTAAAGAGGCCCGCGTAGAACGCCTTGACAGTCCTGAGATCAGCGAACAAATACTGGATCTGGCTGGAAAACAAGTAGAACAGGTACCAGAGGTAGCAGAGGCTGAGGAGCTCGGTGGCAACGGGGTGTACCCAGTGCTGCAGATACAATACGGCGTCGCCACGGAATAACCACCGGTCGACCGCCTGCAGTTCTGCATCCACCAACGCGGGATGGATGTGGGGCACGGCACTACCTAATAGGAAGTACACTAGGTTCATCGCCACTGGGTAGAACAGCAACCTCAGTCGCCAGCGTACTTCGCTTTCCCGCAACGCCCCGGAAACGAGAACTAGTGCGTTCGAAACGATCAGCAACGCCAGCCAGGAGGTGCTGTGGCCGAACACGCCCTCGACCAACACGAGGCGGGCCCACAGCAACACCAAGAACGCTCCACCCAACCACTCGTGCGGCAGTAGCCTGCCCGCGATGGCAAGCCTCCACCTGGCGTTGGCAGTTCGTTCTACAGGATGTCGGCGTACATTGTTTTGTAGTGACGATACCATTCGCTTTGAAAGCGCTCCTCGGGGTCGTACGCTCGCTTTAGTTGCAGGAACTGCGCAAATTGCGGGTAGCAGGCCTTGATTTGGTCGCGCCGGGCCCAGCGGTGATAAGTTAGGTAGTAACTGCCGTCGTAGCGAATTGCGCGGTCGATAAGGCGGCGGAAATCGTGCGCCGTCTTTTTCAGAGCAGCGGGCGTATGCGCGGTATGCAGATTGAACACGATGCAGGCGTAGCGCTGCTTGGCCCAGGCAAGAAAACTTTCATCGTCCCGCTCGATGAAACGAATGGTGCCGTAGATTACATTGGCGCCGCTCTTGCGCAAGTCTTTTCTCACGCGCTCCATGAAATCGGGCAGAGCGTGACGCGGGACATAGAGCTCGCTGATCATCTCGGTCCCGCAACCCGCGGGGCCGAGGCGTGCGTTCAGTTCCTCGTGGTAGTCATCGACGTACTCGCTCAGCTGGTGGTTGTCCGACCAGTAGCGCTGACCATCGGTTGAAAGATAATAAGTAGAGTACCGCTCGAAGGCCCGACTCTTGTCGGTATGTGCCAGGTGGAACAGATCCATCCAGTCTTGCGGCTGCAGCTCCTTTTGCGACCGCGGCATGGCCGCAGCGGCATCGATCGGTTGATAACACGAGAACACGCCCTTGCGCAGGAAATCATCTGACTGCGAGTCGATGGCAAATTGCAGATCGCCATAAAGAAAACCATCGGAAATTCGCTGTTCAATGGCCGGCACTAGCTCCTCGAGCGTAAGTAGTTGCACCACCCGCTGCACCTTGACACGTGGCATCAGGCGCAGCGTGACTGTGGCAATGACGCCAAACAGACCGTAGCCGCCGATGGCCAGACGGAAGAGCTCGCTGTTTTCGTGACGGCTGCAGCGGCGCAGCTCACCCTGCGCGTCTACCAAGGTGAAACATTCGATGTCATCAATCATGGGTTTGAATCGCAACCCGCGCCCGTGGGCATTGGCCGCGAGCGCGCCGCCGATGCTGAGACGGTCAGCGCCGGTTTGCTTCTGCCGGATGCCCCATGGCTGCTGGCTGTGCTGTTGGGCGCGTGCGAGGTAATCGAGTAATTCGGGCCAGCGTATGCCGGCCTGCACTTCGATGTGTCCCGTGTCGGCGTCGAATCGCACGACGTGGTTCATCGTGCTCATGTTCAAAAGCAGTGTGCCAGTAGCGAATTGTTGTCCGCCCATGGCGTGGCGTCCGCCGGCTATGCTGACAGCCCGCCCTTCGGTCTTCGCATGGTGTATCGCCCTCGCGACTGCCTCGATGGAGTGCGGCCGCACGATGCGGTGAACGCGTGTCAGGTTGAGCTGCGAGTGGATGTCGTTGACCGTAACCCCCTCGGGCGCTACCGCCTGCGAAGAAGCTATCGGTAACCCTGCTGATCTCGTCTTCGATGTGCCGAGCGAAGGATAGGTGAACATGACAGGGCTCCTCGGGTCTGGGTGATAACGGTACCCTGCAGTCTGGTTTACGGTATTGTAATACGCAACTAAATTGAGAG
>QKEI01000025.1 GCA_003251795.1 Candidatus Muproteobacteria bacterium | reverse complement strand
GCTAGTCCAGAAAGCGTTCCGCGAGATCGGTAGTCGGTCTCCAGCAAACGTCGCGCTTACCGAACCAGCGATAGCGCCGGTTGCCGATCCAATCGTACACCGCATCACGCAGAGGTCTCGGGATCACGATGAGAACAGACAACAGTGGCCACAGTCCGTCCAGGCGCTTGACCGTCAGGAGCGCAGCGGTCGACTTGCGGTAGAGCCGACCGCCTGTGACTAGAACCATGGACTCGAGCCTGTCGCGGTCGCGCTCTTGGGGACCCAGCAACTTCTCCGCCACCGGTGACTGCAGCGAGGCAAAGCGAAACTGTTTGAGTGAATCGCGCTCGATCACGAAGCGCACGCTGCCCGTGCACAGGTTGCACATCCCGTCGAACAGAATGATTGGGCCGTCGCCCTCAGCAGCTGAGGTCAAGTAGGCCGGTCCTCGGTTTGGGGCGTTCGAATGGTTGCTCCAACGGCAGGATCCAATCTGCGTGGCGCAAGCTGCGCTCGACCCGAGCTAGGTCGCGATCGGGGTCGATTAACAGAACCGCCTTACGTCCGTTAAGCGAGGCGCAAACGCGTGCGCGCACTTCGACGCCATCGATATCGCGTTCCTGCGCCCACAGCTGAGCGAGGTAATGCGCGAACTGCAGAATCATATCCGGTCGCGTTCCGACTTTGCGTGCCTGGTGAGCCACTAGATAATCGTCGGGCAGGGCACGCCACTCCCGGCCGCTGGCGGGGTCGCGCACAAAAAATATCGCCTGGGCCTTCTTGTCGCGCAGCTTCATCTGCCAGGCGAAACGGTGCCCCTCCTCGGTCCAGCTCGGACTGCCAGGATAGAGTAGGTGGCGCAGCGGAAACAGCAGTTGAAAGACGAGCCACACGGCGATGAAACCTAGCAGCAGCCAATGGCGTGGTTGCAGCGCTCCGCCAGAGGTGCGTGTGGCTGCTTTAATGTTCATGTCAGCCACGGGCCGTCGCGCCCCCGCGCCTGAGTGCTCGCTCGGCGCCTTGCCATGCCCAACGCAATGCACGGCGTGGCCAGTCCGGTTCCAGGAACAGCAGTGTCCCGGCCATAGTCACCCACGGGAAGATGCCGATCCGGAATAGAAAATGATTCATCAGGTGAAACGCGAAATAGAGCACCATCACGTAACCGCGCGTGCGCCGGAACAGAAGCAGCGGCGCTCCGATGATATGAAGCGCGATGACCCCGTATGCCGCCAGCGCAACCACCCAATCTTCGTTGAACAGCGGGCCGATGACGGGCCAATCATCGCGCCGGGCGAGCCACATCCCAAGGGGTTCCAGGCGCAACCAGTCCGGATTGACCTTCACCACGCCGGCATAGATATACACGATCTCAAACTGAAGACGGAACAGCCACACTGACCATGCCGGCACAGTGTCCTTCGACAAGCGAGGTCGCAACCACGCATCGAGCGCGAAGCTGCGGTTTGCGGGCACCAGGGTCATGATAAAGGCAATCAGGATGACCAGATAGAAGTGATTGAGGTAGCGCGCCTGATCGAGGAGAAAAACGTAGGTGAATGCGAAGAAAAACAAGATGGCCGCAAGCCGATAAAGTGCGCCGACGGCAATCAACAGGGACAACACGGCAAGCAGGACGAAGTGCCAATACATGCCGCTGCCCGGCCAGGGTTCGACCCATCCAAAGCCGTAATACTTGAAGAAGAACTCCGGCTCGATGTAGTGGCGAGCGATCCAACCGTGCTCCCAGAAGCGCCAGCACTCCACAAGCATGATGCTGCCGAAGGCGACGCGGAAGAACACCAGCGAAGCGGCATCCACTTGCTCGAACAGTGGATCTACAAAGCGCTGCCTGAGCGACGCGCGGTAGTTCATTTGCAAGTAACCGGATCGGGGTTACCGTAGCGGGGGGCTGTCCTTGCTCGAATAGCACGGAATCCCGGTTCATGTCCCCACGCAGGCAAGAAAATGAAAAGATGGGCAGACGGCGCACAGCTGTCTGCCCATCGAATGGACACAAGGACCTTTCGGGTCTAGGCGTCAATCATCATCGTCATCATCATGATGACCGGAACCACCATCGATGATCTTTTTCGCATCACCTGTGAGCTTAATAATGTGCAGCCCCGTTCCAGCTCGGTCCGCGGTGTAGATGAGTCCACGGTCATCAACCTCGACATTATTGGTTTGAATCGCGATCTTCCCCCCGGTTGGGAACGTGGTCCCCGTGGTTCGCGGGATAAAATAGCCCACTTCCTTGGGGCTGAATGGCTCGCGAATATCTACCGCGCGCACGCCAGCGTTGAACCATGAGATGAACACCATTTTCTTGTAGAAAACCGGGGTAAAACTTTCGTTTGAGGAGTGGGCCCCGAAGCGACCGCCAACAGAGCAGAAGTTCTGGTCGGACTCGTTCACATCGAAATTGGCGATGGGCCACGGCTTCGCGTCGTCTGTGATGTCTACCATGAACATCATCTGTCGAAGTGCGCTGGAACACTCGTTACCACCAGCTTCGTTTACCAGCACAATGAAATCGCGGACTGTCAGAGCAGGATCTTTCTCGAGCCTTGGAACCGTGACCCCGAGAACCGGGAACGTGGTATGCGCCCCTATATAGGAAGACGTATTCAGCCGGCTGACCAGCGGAATAGCCAGCTCTGCAGATGTGGGGTTCGCGGGATCGACTAGACCCGTGGTGTCCAAGAGCTTTGCTCGATCCAAGATCACGAGGATGCCGTTCGAGCTCGTTCCATGGCCGCAGTAGACTCGGTTTTTCTCGATGACAGAGATGCACCCGTGGGGACCCTGGGGATCGAAAGGTCCGGTCGCCCCCGGCTGCTGGCCGTCAAGCCCGAAGTTGCGAATAAATACTGGGCTCATCGGGTTGCTTAGATCGAAAATTTGCGTCACCCGACTCACTCTCCAGCCCGGCACACCGGACACGAGATAGGCGATACCGGTGCTACATTCCCAATAGTTCTTGTGCGTGCCTCCAAGACCGCCTGAAACAAGTACCCCCGGTGACGGATTGCTGGGATCGGTGACGTCGTGGACATAATGCGCCACATTGCCATCGGATCGGAGCAAGTACATATGCCCCGAAACCCCAGAGGGAAGCTCATCACCGCTACAGGTGCGGACCATCTGCGCACCTGCATCGCCTGGGATGTGGTGAAGATAAACGGGATGCTTAGGATTGGTCACATCCACGATCGACACGCCATTCGTTTCTACGATCCCAGTGAGTGGATTTAGGGCAGTGCCATTGTGGTGACCAATATAGGCAATGTACTTATCGCGTCCACCCACCACTTGGTGCTGGATAACAGGTTGATAGGCGCTACGACCTTGGAGGTCATTCATGCCTACCAGCCGCATGTTGTGGGCATTCGCTTTCTTGTCTCCGTGCGCCTGCACTAATGGTGGCAAAGCCACTAAGCTGGCTACGATGGTGGTCAGAATACTCCCTACTAGTAATTGCTTCTTGCTCTTACTTCTTTTCATTGTGCTTCTCCTTCCGATAGGGTACTCAGTTTTTTGAATATTCTTGGCTTATTGACAAAGATCCCCGGCGGAATGCGAGTACTTCTGGAAGCCAAGGGCGGGACTTGCTCATTATTCTCTCTCTCCCACGGTTGTCGTGAAGCCGAATCAAATGCGAACACTACGGCAGACACGGCAAACGACACCTGCTCAAGACAGGAACGGAGGGCGAGACCCTCTCTAAACCCCCATTAAGCTAGAAAAGACAACTTGGAACGTTATCTATTTTATGAAGGGCGATCGGCAGGACTGCAGCAGTTATTAGTACTTGTATCGATCCCGCGCCGCCGTTGATTACATTAAGCACCCCGAACATGGCGCGCGTCAACAAAATAATCGCTGTCGGTACGCATAAATTATGCGACACGTCAAACGAAAAATGTGGTGCAGTGCGGTTCAATCTATAGCAACTATGCTTTTTATCTATACTTCATCGCGGCGCTAATTGCGAGCGCGCGAGATCATCAGTCTGGTGACGTTTCAGCTCCGTTGATCAGCTTGAGAACTAAATCGGAAAGAAATACGGCAGGGCCATGAGGAGTACGCCCAAGAAAACTGTGAGCACGGTATTGGAAACGAAATACGGGAACACACACAGCAACACGCCAGCAACTAGCGCGACCGCGCGGCGCTGCTTCTTGCCGTACAGGAAGTAACCCAAACCTATGGAGCCGAACAGCACTCCCCACAGTAATGAGCTCGTGTCAGTCATCATAACTCGGACCTGAGTCTCCTTTCTCGAGTGTAGTCAAATAGTGGCTGTAGACCCCGATCCGCGACAAACCCAGCAAACGAACCACGGGGGAGCCACAGAATCAGCGGTATAAGGGGCGATGTGAAGGGTCGGCCGCACCCAACCCCGCTCGGCAAAGGCGATGTCGACACAAATGTCGAAGACTCGAAAATTAGAGTCGACTTGATGCAGATCAAGAGATTTGCCCACTGCCGATCGAACTTTGATGTAGATCAAAAAATACACCCAGCGTCAGTAGCCCTTCTTGCCGCAACCGCTTGTGGAATGTAAGAAGTACACACTTAGCTCTGGAGGGGAAACGGAAGCTTCAGCCAACCGTCACCGATTGGATCGCACGTCGCAGTTAACCGTTGTATCGGTGACTAACGGCTGGCGATTTTCCACCCTTCCTCTGTACGCTGGCAGAGGTCGGAATCCCAAGCCGGCGCGGACTCGCCCACATCCACCACCCGGCAAGGTCCAGATTCGTCGTAATAAGCCTGTCTAACGTACTGCGCCCAGAGCAATCGATCGGTATCGTCATACTGGACCAGAAGCTCGTAGTTAATAACGTGGAAAGGCCCCAGAAGATAGGTCCGCCTGAACTGCTGGATCGACCGGTCTTTTTTGTCCTGATGCAACGCGAAATATTCGCTCCCGTCAAAGACCGAGAAATCGACTTTGTAGCCGGCTCTTGCTGCTTCGAGCGCTTGCTGTACCCCACGGTAAAGCTCGTTTTCGTACTCGGTCGTTCCAAGAACCCAGCTCTTCTTCGGCGGTCTAGTCAACACCGCGTTCGCTTCGAAGACCAACACTTCGACATTGTACTTAATCATCCCGACCTGCAGCTGAGAAAGAACCTTTTCGCTTCGTACTTCATTTACATCAATAACTTTTGATGTCGCGAGGAAAGCGCCAAAAAACGATAGGAGAAAAAACCCAGCAAATATCGTCTCTGTAATCAAGAAAGACTTGAATTTGCTTGTAAGCTTGTACCTGCGCACATGAGCAATAATGCTACCGACACTGATTAAGATGAACGGTGATGCGAACAACAACAGTGTGGCAGCACCAACCGGTTGCCTGGGATACCATTGATCTCCTGGAAGATAGATGCTTTCTGCGACACCAAGCAACCAAGGTGAAGTAAGGCCGATGCCAATGATCGACGCTACAATGCTTTCAATTCTACCTCGGCTGAAATCTTTCTTCCTAGGTTTCCGCGACAGTATCGATAAGCTCAGCAAAGGCCCCAGGACCGGAATGAGTCCGAGGACACTCCACCACGGACGGCGTTGTTTGCTCGTGGCAAACAAGAGAACACCAACAACACTCAAGATTAGATAAGTAACAACAGCAAGCTGCCTGAAATCCGCCGGTAGCACAAAACTCCCATAGCTCCCGAAAATGAGGGCGAGGCCGATACGCTTGTAACGCTTGAGCTCGGCTTCCCGATCGGCTCCGCGCGTGGCCGCTTGCAGGGCTTCAGCATTCTTCACCGTGCCACGGACGTCGTCCGTAGGCAAATGACCAGCCATCGAGTTGCGTGTTTTCTCTTTTACGATCATCTTCTGTTTAAACGTTGCGATGTCGGTCCTCGTTATCGAAACGTAAGCCTAGGCGGCAAAGGTACCGGATCCGGGAATCTGCCAGGCGCGCGTCTCGTCGATCAGTTGGCGCAACCAGTGCATATAAGGAGTGCCGCCGGTGCCGCGCGGATCATCGGTCTGGCGATTGATGTATTGTTGCGCCCAGCCGTAGTGCACTTCGCGAAAGGCTGCAATCGCATCGAGCACGCCATTGAACGCATCGGCATCGGCGAGATGCCGCACCGGAGGCATCGCCTCGATGTGTTCGAGCAATGCGCGGTGTGCAGCCGGCATGTAGTTACGCATGTCAGCGAGATGATTCGTAAGCACCGACGGCCGATGCGGGATTTTGAGGAAGGCCACCAGCGCGGGCATGAGGCTGCTTTGCGCGCCGGTCTCTCCGCGAAAGTTAGTGGATTCCTGCTTGACCCCTTCGTACACGACGTTTTCAAAAAAGCGAATGTAGGGACGGAAGATCTTGAAATAGAGCGCCGGGTCCATATGCTCGGGGATGCGTTTCAGCACCTCGGTTTGACCGCGCACGGTGTCTTCGATATCGGCAAGGCACTGGTTGACGGTGTCGCTATCCTCGCGCACCGCCGCCGCGCCGGCCGCGGCGATCGCCCGTAACACGGCTGCACCGAGCGCCTCGATCTCCACATGAACGAGGATGAACCAGTGTTCGTCATAGAGGTGAACGAAGTTCTGGATCGTGTCGATGTTTCCGAGCGCAATCGCACCGTCGGGAGCGAAGCGCCTCCAGTTATAAAGCGCATAGCCGTCGTAGCTCAGAATTGGCGGCCGACCGAGTAGCTCGCACGCTCGGCATAGCGGCGCGGCGATGTTATGCGGCAGAAGCGTCGCCGCCGGGTGTCCCACCTGATTGATATAGGCCGAGGCCAGAAAACCAACGCGGACGTAGTACAAGCGCAGCGCGGCCAGGTCCTGCGGCGTGTTGCGCTCGGTCGGCCACAGTGGGATGCTGAGCCCACGTGCGTATTTCCTGAATCCCCGATCATAGAGCAAGCTCGGCAGATCGCGTCCGATCTCATCCAACACACCCAGCTCCGAGCCGGCTGGGAACGATGTCAAAGGATCCGCCTCGGGGAGGAAGCCCCGTTGCAAAAAAACGTTATCCATCGTGGTTACCGCTAGCTAAATCGATTCGTCCCTGGCCCAATAGACGGGTATGCCCGGTGGCTTGCCCTGGCCTGTAAACCTCGAGAATTTAAGTATAGACAGCGCCGGCGACACGGCATGGCCCGGAAAACCCCTGCAAAAATCCTTCCAACTTCGCGCGAAAGGGGTCCCGCGCTATTTTCTCGCCCTGGCGCCTACCAACCTGATCCCCGCGACCCAGGGTGCGCTAAGCGCCCCTTCTTTGACGCCGACCTCGACAGGCATCCCGACCTTAAGCTGCTCGAACTGCTTTCGCGACACGACCAGCTCGGGCGATTCAGCAAGCGATGGGTTCCAGGGTTTTACCTTGGCGTAGTAGGTGACAGTTTTTCCTGACGACTTTCTCGTGTCCAAAACCTCGGTCGCATTCCAGGATAAACTAGAGTTGTCGAAGTGTTGGTTGACCTGGTAAAGGCTGCCGCCGACCCAGAAAGCCGGCAACAACATCAGGCTCACGGCGGTTACCGTGGAGGCAAGGCGGCTGCGTGCATGCAGCATGCGTAACCGGTCGAGATCGATATAGAGCCAGAGCAAACCCTTTGCCAGGGCAATGGGAATAAGCCATCGATAAAATTCATTGCCGAGCAGCGTCGTCCTAGCGAACACAGACATCAACGCGACGGCAATACCACAAGCCAGGGTACCGGAGAAAATCTGCGGGTAACGAGTACCCTCCTGGTAGTCGATGCGCATGTGTCCACGATTCCGCAGCGCCAACAGATCGAGCAGAATCGGAATCGATACAAGCGCGCCGGTCGCAGTCTTTGCAATCATGTCTTGCTCGAGGAAGAGCGCATTTACGACACCCACTGCGGCAACACCGTAGGCCAAGATATTGACGCTCTTTACGATCTTGCGCAGTCTGGCGAGCCGGTTTTCTTTCTGCCTCTGGGTCATACCGAGGTTGAGGTCGCGGTTGATTGCAGCGTCTTCTTGCGCCAGCTCTTGCTGGGCGAGGTCACGGGCATGCGCGAAAACCCAGGCGTTGATCGTGGACGGGTCCTGGTAGTGGGACAACTGGATCGGCCATTCCCGGTTCTTCAAATAAAGATGCAGCTGACCGTTGATCCAGCGGAATCCTTCGATCTCGGCCTCGGTAACAACCCTCGTGCGGATCAAGCCGCGCACCGTCAAGCTGTCGGGCGCAAGCACGACGCGTGCCCTGAGGGCCCAGGGGATAGAAGCGAGGAACACTATAGTCAGCGAGCCGAGCAGTGCGAGCACTAAGCCTGTCACCCAGATGTTCGGATCGCCCTTGCCTGATGAGTAGTTCTTTACAATTTCGGTGGCGCCCCACGCGAGCAGTGCCACCAGAACGGGAGCGAGCGCTACCGTGAGCCACTTGCGCCCCGCCGTGACATAGTGCGTGCTGGTCGTAATCGCATGCATGAAGTCGGGGTACACCGGGTTTGAACGAGGAGCCTTGCCTAAGCATAGACACCCGAGTGTGCCTATCTACACCACTCGACCCTGTGTAAACGGCCTGCAGCGTTTTCCGAAACTCCGTCGCCACTGGTTTGGGCAACCGGCCGTTGGCTTGATTTGATTGCGCTATGCACAATATCCGTTTGTCGCCCATTTCCGCAGTTTGATCGGTCCGCCCTAACTGCCAATGGGTGCTCCCGGTTAGCCTTTCCAGGCGCAGGCGGCGGCTGATGATCCCTCAAGACCGCTGCGGGGAGAAACGGCCGGTGCGCAATACGGGAGGTTTCATGCGTTGCAGTCAATCAGTGCGGGCGTTCGTGCCAATCCTCGCGTTGTCGTTGCTCGTTATGGCGGGATGCGACCGAGGCGGTTCTTCCTCGGCGGGTGCAATGAGCGATTCGGGCCCTACCGTGACCACCCAGGCAGACGCCGCGCGTTTGCTAACGCAGGCCACGTTCGGACCGACCATGTCAGATATCAACCACACTACGGGCATGAGCTACGAGACATGGGTTGACGAGCAACTGCAGAAAACATCATCGTTACAACTGCCGAAGCTCCAGGCACTACCCTTAAGCCCCCAGCAAAGTGATCGCGTCGATGCCTGGTGGCAAAACGTTATCAACGGCGAGGATCAGTTGCGCCAGCGTGTCGCTTTCGCACTGAGCGAAATATTCGTGGTGTCCGATCGCGAGACGCTATCGAACCGACCCGAGGCGCTTGCTTATTATTACGACCTGCTCGCCGAGCACGCTTTTGGCAATTTTCGCGAGCTCATAGAGGCCGTGACCTTGAGCCCGGCCATGGGCGAGTACCTGAGTATGCTGGGCAATGAAAAGCCGGATCCGGCGCGTAACATTCGGCCCGACGAAAACTACGCTCGGGAACTGATGCAGCTTTTTACTATCGGTCTGGTCCAGCTGAATCTGGATGGCACGGAGAAGCGTGACAACCAGAACCGCCCTATTCCCACCTATGACCAAGCGATCATCGAGGGCTTCGCCCACGTGTACACCGGCTGGACTTTCGCCGGCTCGCCGCGGTTTCGCAACCCGGTACGAAATTATTTGGCCCAGATGGAACCCTTCGAAGATTTTCATGATGGCGGCGAGAAACGATTGCTCAACGGTGTAGTGCTGAAGGCAGGGCAGAGCGCCCGCGACGACCTGAAGGGGGCACTCGACAACATCTTCACACACCCTAATGTCGCACCTTTTATTGGCAAACAGCTGATCAAGCGCCTCATCACGAGCAACCCCACACCGGCCTACGTGGCTCGGGTGGCAAGCGTATTTAATGACAACGGCCGCGGCGTACGCGGCGATCTTGCTGCCGTCGTGAAGACGATACTGCTGGACAATGAGGCGCGCTTCGGTCATTTGAGTTTCCAGGGTTTCGGCAAACTCAAGGAACCGCTGTTGCGTCAGACGGCCCTGTGGCGCGCGTTCGGCGCGGCGGCGGCCAACGGCCGTTATCTCTACGCCAACCCGGACAGGGATTTCGGCCAGGCGCCGTTGCGCTCACCCTCGGTGTTTAACTTTTTCGAACCGGATTACCAGCAACCCGGGCCGATTGCCGACCGCGGCCTGGTTTCACCAGAATTTGAAATCACAAATGAAACCACGATCGTGACAACCACGAACCGACTATATGTGAATGCGGTTCTTCGTTACGTGGGTCGAATCGCCAGCCCTGCTCCCGCGGATATCTTGCTCGACATCGAGCGGGAGAAAGCCATGGCGAGCGATCCCCCGACGCTCATCGATCACTTGAATCTTCTTCTCACGAGCGGGCGGATGTCGGTCGAGATGCGTAACGAGCTGATCGATGTCATCGAAGGTATCGCCCTGGGCGACGGTAGCCAACGGGTGGTAGAGGCGATCTACCTCATCGTGTCGTCACCCGAATTCGCTGTCCAAAAATAGGTCGAGGAAAGAACATGAGCAAAACCATGGACCGACGCCAATTCCTAAAAGTCAGCGCCCTCGGCCTAGTCAGCGCCGCCTTGAGCGGTCCCGGAGGAGTCAACACTTCGCGCGCCTTCGCGTTCGGGCCGTTGGCGAACCAACATTCCTTCTCCGACTACAAAGCGCTGGTATGCGTGTTCCTGTTCGGCGGAAACGATTCTTTTAATAATGTCGTACCTAGTAGTAACGCCGAGTACAACGTCTACGCGCAATCTCGACAGAATCTGGCCATTCCGCAGGGCGTATTACTGCCGGTTAATCCCATTACGCCGGACGGCGCGACCTATGGGTTTCATCCGACAATGACCGAGATGCGGGACTTGTTCGAGAGCGGACACCTGGCGGTTATCGCCAACGTGGGCCCCCTGATCGAACCCGTGACCAAAGAGAGCTATGAAGCAAGATCAGCGGCGTTGCCGCCGCAATTGTTCTCCCATAACGATCAACAGCAACAATGGCAGGCTGCCAATCAAGTTGGCGAACTGAAGAAGACCGGATGGGCCGGGCGCACGGCCGATTTGTTGGCCTCAGCCAACAGCAATCGGGATTTATCCATGAACATTACCACCTTCGGCCATAACGTTTGGCAAGTCGGCGATGTGACGATTCCCTACAGCGTTGGTACCCAAGGCGCCGTGACCCTGACCGGTCTATTCGGTGGTTCCAATCGACAGATCCGACGCCGGCAGGCATTCGAATTTCTGTTGAACAAAAAACACGAGCATGTGTTCGAAGAAGAGTACGCACGGATCCAAAGCCGCGGAATGGGGCTGGCGGATAGCATCAATACCGCCCTGGCAAGTCTGCCGGCGCTAAGCACCGTGTTCCCGGCCAGCAATCTGGCGAGCCAGCTGCAAATGGTGGCGAGGCTGATCGGCGTTCGCAACGACTTGGGTGTGTCACGACAAGTGTTCTTTGTGGGCACCGGCGGTTACGATACACACGATGACCAGGAACAGCGACAACCCGTGCTGCTACAAACACTTAGTCAAGCCTTAGCCGCATTCTACTCAGCCCTTAGCGAACTGGGCGTAGGATCGAGCGTCACGACTTTCACCATGTCGGATTTCGGCCGTACCCTCACCAGTAACGGCGATGGCACGGATCACGCATGGGGTGGCCACCAGTTCGTGATGGGTGACGCAGTCGCGGGTCGGGATATCTACGGCACCATGCCAAGCCTCGCCATCGGCGGACCGGACGATACGCGCGGCGGGCGCATCATTCCCACCACTGCAGTGGATCAGTATGGCGCTACCTTGGGTCGTTGGTTCGGCGTCACCGAATCCGAACTGGACCAGGTCTTTCCAAACCTGGCGAACTTCCCTGCTCGTGACCTCGGTTTTCTATAACGCTTCTTCTAGAGCAAGTCGCATCAATCGCGATACGAGGGATCGGTGCGCTCGAGCGAGCGGCGTACGGCTTCCCATTCACGTTCGCCGGTCAGCTCCGCGCCGTGTTCGGCGGTGCGCGCGATAGCCTCCTCATCGGGCATCACCAGCTCGGCGCCGCTGCGCATGGCATCCACTTGGACTTTGCAAGCGGTCTCGAGGATATAGAGGGTGGTGAACGCGTCACCGATAGTTTCGGCGCACGTAAGTAGGCCGTGGTTGTGCAAAATCATCGCCTTCTTATCGCCGAGATCGGCCGCCAGGCGCTGGCATTCCTCGACCCCTGCGGTCTGTAAGTCCCACGGGTGATAGGCGATCCGATCGTGCAGAAACATCGCCTGCTGCGTCAATGGCAGCAAGCCGGCGCGCATGCACGAGACCGTCATGCCGGCTCGCGTATGCGAGTGCAAGACCCAGTTGACGTCGCTGCGCGCCTTCAACACCGTGCTGTGAATCGCGTGTCCGGCCTTGTTATACGGATAATCGCCCGAGATCACCTGCCCTTCGAAGTCCACGACAATCAAGTTCGAAGCGGTGATCTCGTCGAATAACAACCCGTAGGGGTTGATCAGGTACCAGTCTATACGCGTCGGATGGCGCGCCGAGATGTGAGTGTAGACCAGATCGGTCCACCCGTATTTCACGAACGCCCGGTAGCAGGCGGCGAGATCACAACGGATCTGCCATTCGGCCTCGCTGAATTTTCGAGGTTGCAGAACGGTTCGATTGCCCATGGTCTCCTCTCTAAGAGAGCTCGCCAGCGTGGCTCGACAATATAACCGTGGTTCTCGGCAGACACCAGCGCTTGCTGATCCCCCCCTTTGCGTGAGGTCCGTTTCGAGTTTGTTTTGCGAAACGGCGCGAGCGGCTGTTAACGCTACAACTCTTTGCTTAACGTCGCGGCCGTTACAAAGCAGCGAGCCAATCCGATACCGTATTCAGCAGCGTGTCGTTCTTGCCGTCGAAGAAATGGTCCGCGCCTTCGACCCGGATCTGCCGGTAGGCCGTATTACCGGCCGCCCGCGCGGCGGCGGCCCGCTGCTCCACACTTTTGAGAACCTGTGGCAGGTCGTTACTGCCGTACAGATCCAGCACCGGGATGTGGATTTTGCGCAAGAACGACACCGTATCCATGCGCGGTTCGTCGGCGCGTCCTCCCATACCGACCGCAACAAAAGCCGTAACATCCCGCGCACCCCCCGTAAGGTAATGCGCCGCCATGGTTGCCCCCATACTGTGTCCAGCGATCACGATCTGTTGCACACCCTTTGCCTTCAGGAAGCGGATGCCCGCATCGACGCGCGGATCCACCTCGGCCATCAGTGGCGCGTACTCAATCGCCTCGGCCTCGTTGCGCAGAATCGGCATTTGCAACGATAGCGTTGGCATGCCGCGTTCGGCCAAGCCGGTGCGCAGCGGGTAAATTACCTTATCCCAGTGCGGATGGACCCCAATCCCGTGCATGAGGATGACACCGCGCTTTAGATTGCCCGGCTGCGCCTCGGTATAGATCGTCAAAAACCGTTGGCCGTTTGCTTCCAACCACACCGCGTCACCGTCGATCAGCATGCCCACGATCTGATCGGCCCAGCGCTGCTCCTTAGCAAGATCTGAGGCCCGCAGGTTCGGCGCCGCAAGCAGCAACAGCACCAGCAACAATGCCAACCGCATTGCAAACAGTCTCTGGCTCATGGCTGTAGAGTAAAATTTGTCTCGGGCGGGGCATAATATAGCGCTCCGACGGCCGCGCGCCACAGCCTGCCCGCGATTTGGTGCAGATTCGTTTATGGTTCCGCTATAGCGTCGCTAAGCGGTTGCGTCTTCTTTTCTTGCAGCTCCCGCTAAGCCACGGTGCAAGTCATATCTTGTCCACAACAGAGCGGCGATTTGATCTTTCCATGCCCATTGGGGCATTTTGAAATTTGTACCTCTTTCCCGTCCGGAAGCTTCAGCATGTCGTTGACCAAAGGTGCATCACACTTGCCTCATTCCGCATTTTGCACATTCATACGTTGCCATGGTTCTCCTCCATCAAGAGACTTGCCGCACATAGTCGCCGGGATGCGTACATAGTAAGGAATTTCTGTGTTAATAAACACCACAAATTTCAGGTTGTTTTTGCTTTCGAAAGTTCGGCTCGCCTCCTAAACACTGTCAACGCGAAAAGGAGATGCCGAAGATGAGAAAATTCGAGTCGATGCCTTCGTTATCCTCGTCGAGACCGCCGTTAGAGATGTGCTGGTAGCGGTAGGAAAACCTGAAAAACCGGTCGTTGGCCAGGCGATAGCGAAAACCGATACCCGCTTGCACCAGAAAGTCTATTTGCGAACCGAACTGCGCGGGGTCGAGCGTCGTATAGAGCAGCCCTAGCCCCGCTTCAGTAAAGACGATAGTGCGCTTGGTTTTCTTGAAGTTGTAGATAAACAGGGGCGTTGCGCTTATCGCCCATCGGCCTTCGCCTTCTTGTTCCGCATAGGTCGCAGCACCCTCAACGGAAAGCTGAAAGCTTCGCTCTCTCGACAATTCCTTGAACACCTTTCCCCAATCGAACATCAAGGACACGAACTTGATATCCTCGCTGACATTCCCGCCTTTGAAGCTCGTGCTGAAGTTGTCCCCAATACCAAGGCTAAAACCAAACTCTTCTGTGCCTTTTTGCGACAGATCTGCCGCATGAATAGCAGTGGTTGCCACCGCGCTCAGCAGCAATCCAAGTAACGAAGATACCTTCATGATGGTAGGAACGGTTAGGGACGCTTGGCAATGCCCTCCAGTCGAAAGGACGTATTAACCCTTCCGCCTTCGGGGTACTTTCATTTTCTGTCCGAGGGGTTATGTCGGGGGGGAGTCTCCGTTCAAAACAGTACCGCCCCGTTTATCGCGTTATTTTTTTCCTGTCATGCTTGCCTGCGCCGCCTCGCGGAAGCGTCCGATGCCGGACCAGTGGTCCTGATACTCCGGTCTTGCGGCTGCTATCTCTGCATCGTAGGCGCCGAGAAAACTCTTGTAGGCTTTGGCCACACCGTCTTGATCGCCGCTGCGCTCAGCGATGTCGCGTTCAACCATGATGGCTAATAGGTGATTAGGAGCGGATTGGCGAATGCTATCGATTTGTGTGTGCGCGCCCTGAATATCGCCCGTCGCCAAGTGGATCAGCGCTACATGGTAGCGCGCGTCGTTGTCCAACGTTCCCAGTTGATCATAGGCGGAAAGCGCCATCGGCGCGAAGCGCATGGCTTCCTCGTTATCCCCGCGCTCGCTGGCCGTCATGATCCGATTGAACAATCGATCCGCCGCCTCTCGGGGTGTCATGCTCGAAAGGTCCGTTGACGCAGTCGGCGCAGCGGAGGGTTGCGGCGATGAAAGCGCCATTGTCCCTCCCGCCCGATCGCCCCGATCCATGAAGGCCGCCCCGGCAACGACGAGGGCCATTGTCGCAATGCCGACGGCGATCCAGGGGACAATTATTTGCACAGTCGACTGTCGCGGCGATACCGTGAGCGACGTACCGCACGCGTGGCAAGTGCGCGCGCCGGATTCGATCTTGGCGCCGCAGGACGGACAGGCGATAGCGGTCCCGCAGTGGCTACAGTAGCGGCCCGTGGCCGGTCGGCCGCAGGCGGGGCATGGAACGGACTTGGTGCTCATAGAGAGAACTTACCATAAGTCACGCTCACCCCCTCATTGCCGCCGCGTCCATGCCTTCGGCAACGAGCCGGCGGCGTTCCCCGCCAGAGCGCCGTTCCGGCCCACCATAGCCGCCCACATGCATGAGCGCAGGCTGTAAGTTGCGCCGCTCATCGTTTTGTCGGCGATCTTCGAAATGCACGTAGCGGCAGCGGCAGCTGGCAGCATCGCACGCCGGCAGGGGTATCGCCGGGGCGTCTTTGGAAAGAAAACGCTGGCCTGAAAGGCGCTGGACAGCGGAGCAGGCTCCGTCCTGGTGACGAATTGCAACACAATGGTACGGATGGGCAGGTGCGCCGTTATGGACATTCGATAGGAGCAGGTTCCTCGCTGAGGTTCGTCGAAAGCCGATCAACACCCCGATCGAGACGACCATGACCAACGCAAAAACCACAATTTTCATAATCGTGCCCTCCTTGGCCTGATTAACTCCTCAAAGTATATACGGAACCGGCATTCGTCACGGATGTGACAAACTACGGTTACTCTGGTGGGTAATTGACCGCTGCTTCGGCGTCCCGCCCGGGCCAAATTACAAGCGCCGGTTGGCATGTGTCTTGCTTTTTTTCTAGGGTAGAAGTCTCTGAAGCATTGTGCGGGATACATCTGGAAGTACCCACGCAGCTAAGGGTTATGCATGGGGGTTCCGCATATGCGTCACTACACGTCCTATTTCGGCACTACCAGCCTTGTCCGGTGGTTGCGCTTTCGGCAAACGGTGAAATCCCTGTTGGGCACCGTACTGCTGGTGTTCACGCCGGTGCTATTCGCCGATTCCGGTCTCGTCAGCGACAAAGGCACGGCCTTGGTGAGGTGGATCGAGATCGAGCCGGGTGAGCAGCCCCGTGCCTACCGCAACCTCGATGAGTGCGTTATCTACGCGCCTGATCCTAGATGGACGGCTTGGACTGGTTCCCTCGGCCATGAGATCGCCCATTGCTTTGCGGGCGCGTACCACCCGCAAGCCGGCCACGTCGAGGATTGGGGTCCGTGGAATGAGAAAAAGGAAAGTAAGAAAAAGAAAGGCGTGAACGCAGGCTGAGGTTAGAACGCCGAACCCGTCACCGCACGAATCACGCGTGGTTCCAATCACGCTTCGAGGCGGCGTGTTCTTCAGTCGCTCACTCAGCTGCCCTTCTACCCCGTCGTTTACCGAAAAGGCTCTTGGTACCTCTCTTGCTCCAGGAAAGCATTTGTGGGGGTGTTCGCCCCTTTTGCGGTCTTGCTATCCCCCAATCGTCCGGGCACTGCTTTTCCAGACCATCGGTACGTTTCGAGATGAGCGTGGTTGTAGGGGGATCGCACGCCTTGACTGGGAAACTGCGGTCGCACTCTGGGCAGTGATACTGCTCTGGTACGTCGCGTCCTGTTTGCCCCGGTACATCAACGTGAAACACACACCCGCAAAAACCACAGGTTTGCTGAAAGGTTCCCCGCAGGTACCGGCATCCACTTTCTTCGTTGCTCATTCGGCCACTCCTTGCGTCACATGTAGCGGCGCTTAGTCACGATCAAAGATACTCCCTCCACCCAGTAGAGCGGGTACTTCGCGATCCGGTCGTCGTCGGGCGCTTCGGGATTTCGATATCGCCTGGCGTCGCGTTGGCTCGCGGCGGATCCCACCTCCGGACGTAGCGGCCCCGGCCTCGAAACCGCTGGCGTCGCGATGAGAGCGTCGCCCTTCCGATCCGGTCGGGGCACGCATTTCGTTCCGGCGATCCGCGGTAGTCGCGTTCGAGGGCAAAGCTTTGCTGCGGCCTCGATTTCCGCTATCACGCCTGCTGCGTTCGCTCGCGCCTCTGGAGGCGGCGCGGCCGTTGCGAATCGGCTCGGCCTTCAATGAACGGTCCGGCTCATAGCCAGAGATCACGACCTTCGGAATCTCACGCCCCAGCAGAAGCTCGATGTCCCTGAGCAAATCGTTTTCATCAACGCACACCAGCGAAACCGCATCGCCCTCCTTGCCGGCGCGACCGGTGCGGCCGATCCGATGCACATAGTGCTCCGCCTCGTTCGGCAGCTCGAAGTTCACCACGTGTGGCAGTTCCTCGATATCGAGCCCGCGCGCTGCGATGTCGGTCGCAACCAATACGCGTACTTCCCCGCGTTTGAAGTCCGCGAGAGCGCGGGTGCGCGCCGCCTGGCTCTTGTTGCCGTGGATGGCGGCAGCCTGGATGCCGTCACGGTGCAACTGCTGGGCGAGCCGGTTGGCGCCGTGCTTGGTGCGGGTAAAAACTAACACCTGCTTCCAGTTGCCGGAGGCGATCAAGAATGAAAGCAATGCACGCTTGCGCTCGCGATCCACCGGATGGATTACCTGCGATACGCCTTCGGCGGCGGTGTTGCGACGGCTAACCTGGATCAGGGTCGGTGCGTTCAGAAGGCCATCGGCGAGCCGTTTGATCTCGTCGGAAAACGTCGCACAAAAGAGCAGATTCTGCCGCTGTCGGGGCAGTAGCGCGAGAATCCGGCGGATGTCGCGGATGAAGCCCATATCGAGCATACGATCGGCTTCGTCCAGCACCAGGATTTCGACCCGGGACAGATCGAGCGTCCTTTGGCCGACATGATCCAGCAGACGCCCCGGCGTCGCTACGAGGATATCGATACCGCGGCGAAGTTGCTCGATCTGCGGATTGATACTGACGCCGCCGAAGATGACCGCAGATTTCAGCGGCAGGTACTTGCCGTAAGTGCGTACGCTTTCCTGCACCTGCGCCGCCAGCTCACGCGTGGGGGTGAGGATAAGGGTGCGGATCACGCGCCGGCTTTCACCCTCGGCGCGTGCGCTCAAACGTTGAAGTAACGGTAACGTGAAACCAGCGGTCTTGCCGGTACCGGTCTGCGCACCGGCCATGATGTCGCGTCCCTCGAGGATCGCCGGTATGGCCTGATGCTGGATGGGTGTGGGATCGCGATAGCCCTCTTCGGCGACCGCGCGCAGTAACTCGGCCGACAGGCCAAGGGTATCAAATGACATTTATATATAGTGCTCCTAAAGCCGGCTTACCCAAGGAACATCGCCCCCGGGCCGGTCTCGGCGGGATGAGTGACTGCGTTCGAGGCTAAGAGGGGTTACCGCGAAGGATCAGACGCAGACCGAAATGCACGATCATTGTAGCAGAAGTGCTCGCAGAAAACCGCGCGAGCGCATCTGCTGCTGTTCACTCAAAAAAAGACCCCGCCAGGCGGCGGGGTCTGCTAGTGATCGGTTGCAGCAATTCGACCGTTAGGCCGGCTGAACCTTCGTCGCCGACGGCCCCTTCGGGCCACGTTCGATTTCGAAGGTCACGTTCTGACCCTCGGCGAGCGACTTGAAACCGCCGCCACCCTGGATGGCGGAATGGTGCACGAACACGTCCTTGCTGCCGTCTTGTGGGGTGATAAAACCATACCCTTTGGCATCGTTAAACCACTTTACTGTTCCTGTATTCACGAAAGTACCTCTGT